>PLZT01000150.1 GCA_003152255.1 Methylocystaceae bacterium
GCTCAATTGATGACAGGCCCTAGGCAAAAGCCGGCGCAGAAAGCGATGGCGGCGGCGAAATAGGCCGCGAAGGAAATAAGTCCGGATATCAATTCGGGCAAGAGAATCAGGCTCCCGTCGCTGTGGCGGCGAGGAGGCTAACGAGCAGCGACGATGCCCGCAAGCCGCCGAAGTTCGCGCTCGGACAAACTCCGGCCATTAAGCGGCGCTTTAGTTGCCCGGCCGGGGGCTTCTCCTGATGGCGCTCTCATTGCGCCACCTCTCGCAAGTGCGCCACCTCTCGCAAGAAAGAAGCATCGATGAAAAAATTTGGCCTTATTGGCGGCGCGCTGATTGTCGGCGTGGTCGGCGCCTTCGCCAGCGTCGCGAGCGCGCAGCAGGCGGCCCCCGCCGCTCCGAACGCGCCGCAAGGCGACGCCAGCAGACAGCAGCGCAATCCCGCTGAACGAGCGGCCCGGCTCGAACAGCGCTTCAAGGAAGCCGATAAGAAGGGCGACGGCAAGTTGACGCTTGAGGAGGCGCAGGCGGGAATGCCGCGCGTCGCCAAGAATTTCGCCGAAATTGACAAGGATAAGAAGGGTTACGTCACCTTGGACGAGATTAAGGCCGCTCTGGCGGCGTCCGGCCGTTGATCGATTCCGCCCGACGCTGCCTTTGGCGCGCGTCGGGCGTTTTTGACCGAAAGCGGTCTCGCCGTTGCAAAGCGGCGGCGGTCGTGGGAGACCACCCTTCGCCGTGATTGGCGAACGCGCTCGGCGTTCGCGGCGCGCGTTCTCAATTCTTTCCTTCAGACCAAAGGCCTCATGACCCCCGCCGCCCAAGTTTCCGCCGCCATCGAAATACTGCAAAAGATCGACGAGACCCGTCGCCCCGCGCCGGACGCGCTCAAGGAATGGGGAGTGTCGCATCGTTTCGCGGGTTCGAAGGATCGCGCCGCCATCGCCTCGCTTGTTTACGACGCGCTCAGGAAGCGCGCCTCGGCGGCCTATGTCATGGGCGAGGAGACGCCGCGCGCGGTCATGCTTGGCGCGCTGCGCGAGGCGCGCGGTTACGACGTCGACGCGATTAGCGCGCTGTTCTCCGGCGAAGGCCATGCGAGCCCGCCGCTGACGGCGCAGGAACGCGAAAGACTGGAGACGGCGACTCTTTCAGGCGCCCCGGCGCACGTCCGCGGCGACTTTCCGCAATGGCTCGAGGCGCGGCTGGAGTCCGCGTTGGGCGAAGGCGCGGCCGAGGAGGGCGCGGCGCTTTCCGCCCGGGCGCCGCTCGACTTGCGCGTGAACATTCTCAAATGCTCGCGCGAGGAGGCGCTGGCCAAGCTGGAGCATTTGCATCCGGCGCCGACGCCGCTCTCGCCGCTGGGCTTGCGCATCATGCCCGGCGCCGACGGGCGCGGTCCCGCGCTCTCGGCGGAGCCAGCCTTTGTGAAGGGTCTTGTCGAGACTCAGGACGAAGGCTCGCAACTCGCCGCGCTGCTGTGCGGAGCCGCGCCCGGCGACCAGATTCTCGATCTTTGCGCCGGTGGCGGCGGCAAGACTCTGGCGCTCGCGGCGCAAACCCACAATCGCGGCCAGATTTACGCCTATGACGAAGACGGGCGCAGGCTAACGCCGATGTACGAGCGCTTGGAGCGCGCCGGCGCGCGCAACGTGCAGCTTCGCGCGCCGCGCGGAAAGCAGGACATTCTCGCCGATCTCGAAGCGCGCTGCGACATCGTGCTGATCGACGCGCCCTGCACCGGCACGGGAACCTGGCGGCGCCACCCCGACGCCAAATGGCGGCTCGCTCCCGGCGCGCTGGAACTGCGGCAAAAATCTCAGCGCCAATTGCTTGGGGACGCCGCGCGCTTCGTCAAGCCGGGCGGGCGCATCGTCTATGTGACCTGCTCGCTGTTGCGCGAGGAAAATGAGGACCAGATCGCGGAGTTCGCCGCGTCGGCGCCGGCGTTTTCGCCGCTGTCGGCGCAAGAGACCGCCGAGCGCGCCGGCCTGCCGGAGCTAGCCCGCTTCGCCTCGAAACTTGGCGTCGGCCTGCGCTTTTCGCCGCTGTCCTCGGGCACCGACGGGTTTTTCGTCGCGGCGCTGAAGAGAAGCGAGATCGCTTCGTAACCGCTCACTTGACGGGCGTCTTCGCGACGCCCTATGGACGCAGCCTTCCCTCACGGCAGGCGCAAGCCTTCACGGAAAACAGCCGATGACCGCCGACTTCCATCACGAAATCGCCGACCGCCATGACAAGACGCTGATCGTCGATTTCGGCTCGCAGGTGACGCAGTTGATCGCGCGGCGCGTGCGCGAGGCCGGCGTCTATTGCGAGATCGCGCCGTTTCAAAGCGCGGAGAAGGCCTTCGCGGAGATCAGGCCCAAGGCGGTGATCCTCTCGGGCGGGCCGTGTTCCGTCACCGAACCCGGATCGCCGCGCGCGCCGCGCGAGATTTTCGATTCCGGCGTCCCCGTGCTGGCCATCTGTTATGGCGAGCAGCTTTTGGCCGAACAACTCGGCGGCAAGGTCGAGGCCGGGCTTCACCGGGAATTCGGCCGCGCCGATGTCGAAATTCTTTTCCCAAGCCCGCTGTTCGACGGCGTATGGGAGCGCGGCCACAAATATCCGGTGTGGATGAGTCATGGCGATCGCGTCACGCGCCTGCCGGAAGGCTTCAAAGCCATCGCGCAATCCGAGAACGCGCCGATGGCCGCCATCGCCGACGAGGCGCGGCGCTATTACGGCGTGCAGTTTCATCTCGAGGTCGCGCATACGCCGGACGGCGCGCGGCTAATTTCGAATTTCCTGCACAAGATCGCCGGGCTCAAATCCGACTGGACCATGGCGGCGTTCCGTCAGGAGGCCGTCGGGGCCATTCGTCGTCAAGTCGGCGACGGCCGCGTGCTGTGCGGACTATCGGGCGGCGTCGACAGCGCGGTCGCCGCCGTGCTGATTCATGAAGCGATCGGCGACGCGCTCACTTGCGTCTTCGTCGATCACGGCCTGCTGCGCCAGGGCGAGGCTTCGGAAGTGGTGACGCTGTTTCGCGACCACTATAATATTCCGCTGCATCATGTCGAGGCGCACGAGCTTTTCCTCGGCGCGCTGGAGGGCGTCGAGGACCCCGAGGTCAAGCGCAAGACGATCGGACGGCTGTTCGTCGAGACCTTCGAGGCGGAAGCAAAGAAGATCGCGCAAGACGGGCGCGGCGCGCCAAAATTTTTGGCTCAGGGCACGCTTTACCCGGATGTGATCGAAAGCGTGTCGTTCAGCGGCGGCCCCTCGGTGACGATCAAATCGCATCACAACGTCGGCGGCTTACCAGAGCGCATGAACATGGCGCTGGTCGAACCCTTGCGCGAACTTTTCAAGGACGAAGTGCGCGCGTTGGGGCGCGAACTCGGGCTTCCCGAGGCCTTCGTCGGGCGCCATCCCTTTCCTGGGCCGGGCCTCGCGATTCGCTGTCCCGGCAAGATCACCCGCGAAAAACTAGAAATTCTGCGCAAGGCCGACGCGGTCTATCTCGACGAAATCCGCAAGGCGGGCCTTTACGACGACATCTGGCAGGCCTTCGCGGCGCTGCTGCCGGTGCGCAGCGTCGGCGTGATGGGCGACGGACGCAGCTATGATTACGTTTTGGCGCTGCGCGCGGTGACCAGCACCGACGGCATGACGGCGGATTTCTTTCCCTTCGACATGAACTTTCTGGGCCGGGCGGCGACGCGGATCATCAATGAAGTGAAGGGCGTTAATCGCGTGGTCTATGACGTGACGTGCAAGCCGCCGGGGACGATTGAGTGGGAGTGATTTAGGGGCTCGCCGCTGGATGAAAGCGCAGAGTGGTTCTCCTGTCGATCTGACCGAACCGGCGTTTCAAGAACGCTCGCCCACTCGGAACGGATTGACGATACGCAGTCCCTCGCCCAACGCCATTCCGTCCTGCATGTCCTCCGACCACAACGTGTCGCAACCGGCGCGGAGCGCCGCGGCGGCGATCATGGCGTCGTAAATCGAGAGATTGTAGCGCTCGGCCAGCGCCAATCCTGTCTCGTGCGTTTCGACCTCGACGGAATGGACGGTCAACAAGCCGCGCAACAGAGACAGAAACGTATGGGTTTCCTGCCACGACATCCGCATCTTGCGGCGAGCGACATTGGCAAGCTCGTTGAGGACCTGCACGCTGATCACGCCGCCCCTTCCTATAATCGCCTCCGCCCGCTCGGCCTTCGCCGGGTCGCCGGAAGCGATATAGACGAGAACATTCGTGTCGAAGAAACTACCGGGCATTCGCCTCCTCCCGATCAAACTTGAAGTCGGGAGGAAGACGGCCACGGAAGGCGCGAAGCCGATTCAACAATTCCACGCGGCCGGGCTTGCGCGAGACCGAGAATTCCCGCGCGTCGGCGACATGGATTTCGATCTCATCGCCCTCCTTGAGCTCCAGCGCCTCGACCACGGCGGCGGGAAGGCGGACGGCGAGGCTGTTGCCCCATTTGGCGACCTGCATTCTCGTCTCCTCTGGATATACGTCGTTCAGTGCGTATATCTATGATGGTTGGCGACTTAAGTGTCAAAACGGATGTCGGCAACTCTCCGAGGCCGCACTTGCCCCGCGCCCGCTTCTGGCATATACACCGCGCCATCCCACAGGCGAAAGTCTCTGCGGCGTCTGCTTCAAGACGTCGTTCCGGTGGCCGATCCTTCGGCCTTCCAAGCGCTTTCGCCGAGGTCTAACCGGAGAAAAGACAAGATGGCGCTTCCTGAATTCACCATGCGTGGCCTCCTCGAGGCCGGCGCTCATTTCGGCCACCAGTCGCATCGCTGGAACCCGAAGATGGCGCCCTATATTTTCGGCGCTCGCAACAATATCCACATCATCGATCTCGCCCAGACCGTGCCGCTGCTGCACCAGGCGCTCAAGATCGTGTCGGACACGGTGGCCAAGGGCGGCCGCGTGCTGTTCGTCGGCACCAAGCGCCAGGCGCAGGACCAGATCGCCGACTCCGCCAAGCGCAGCGCGCAATATTTCATCAACTCCCGTTGGCTCGGCGGCACGCTGACCAATTGGAAGACGATTTCCGGCTCGATTAGCCGCCTGCGCAAGCTCGACGAAATGCTGAGCGCGGGCGCCTCGGGCATCACCAAGAAAGAGCGCCTGCTGCTCACAAGAGAGCGCGACAAGCTCGAGAAGGCGCTTGGCGGCATCAAGGACATGGGCGGCACGCCCGACCTGATTTTCGTCATCGACACCAATAAGGAAGCGCTGGCGATCAAGGAGGCCAATCGCCTCAAGATTCCCGTCGTCGCGATCCTTGATACGAACTGCGACCCGGATGGCATAACGCATCCCATTCCGGCCAACGACGACGCGGGCCGCGCCATCGCGTTTTATTGCGATCTGATCGCGCGGGCGGCGATCGACGGCATTTCGCGCAGCCAGGGCGCCGCGGGCATCGATTTTGGCGAGGCGGAAGCGCCGCCGGTCGAGCCGGCGCTTGAGACAGCCGAGGCCGTCTCCGGCGAGCCGCCGGTCGAAGCGTTCGAGCTTTTGTCGGCGCCGCGCGGCGCGCCCGACGATCTCGCCAAGCTTCCGGGCGTCGGCCCGCAGATCGTGAAGAAACTCAACGACGGCGGCGTCTTCCATTACTGGCAGCTCGCGGCGCTGACGCCGGCGGAGTCTGAAAAGCTCGACGCCGATTTGAAGCTCGGCGGCCGTATCGCGCGCGACAAGTGGATCGAGCAGGCGCGCTCGCTCGCTTCGGCCTAAGCGCCGCCGCTTCCGGCGCCTTGGCGCCCAAGAAAATGATTGAGCGCCGGTCCAATTTGGGCCGGCGTTCTTTTCAAGAAAGCTTCCGCCGGGGCGCGCCGACGCCCCTTTAAAACATGCGCCGGGATCAGGGGAAGCGCCCCGCGGCCGGCGCCCGCCAACATGTAAGGATTTACCCATGGCCACGATCACAGCTGCTCTGGTGAAGGAACTGCGCGAGAGCACCGGCGCCGGCATGATGGACTGCAAGGCCGCGCTGACCGAGAATAACGGCGACATCGAAGCGGCGGTCGACTGGCTGCGCAAGAAGGGCCTGTCCAAGGCCGCCAAGAAGGCCGGGCGCGTCGCCGCCGAGGGTTTGGTCGCGGCTTTGATCGGCGAGCACGCCGGCGTTGTCGTCGAAGTCAATTCCGAGACCGATTTCGTCGCCCGCAACGAGGATTTCCANNCGGGTCTTAGCGTCGAAAGCGGCGTCGTCGGCCGCTATGTGCATACGCAGATTTCCGACGGTCTCGGCAAGATCGCGGTTATCGTCGCGCTCGAATCGAAGGGCGACAAGGAAGTTCTCGCGACGCTGGCGCGCCAGCTCGCCATGCATGTCGCCTCGGCCAATCCGCTGGCGATGACCGCCGCCGAGCTCGACGCGGCGACCGTCGAGCGCGAGAAAAATCTCTTGGCCGAGAAGAACGCCGGCAAGCCGCCGCATGTGCTGGAGAAGATCATCGAATCCGGCCTCAAGACCTATTACAAGGAAGTGCTGCTGCCCGAGCAGGTCTCCAATCACCCCGACCACGCGGGCAAGACGGTCGCGCAGGCGGTGAAGGAAACCGAGGGCAAGGCCGGCGCGCCGATCGCGATCAAGGGCTTCGTCCGCTACGCGCTGGGCGAGGGCATCGAGAAGGCGACGGGCGATTTCGCCGCCGAAGTGGCCGCCGCCGTCAAGGGCTGACGCCGCGCCGCCGAGGTCGGCGGTTTATCGTTGATATGACATGAGACGCGTCTTGCGCCCGCTTGCGGCGCGGGCGCGTCCTTTTGTATGAAGAACAGGCAAAGCCGCACGAATCGCCGCAAAGAGAGAAGGGCCGCATGACGACGAACCCCAGTCCGGCGAGCAGTTGGAAGCGCGTGGTCGTCAAGCTGTCGGGCGAGGCGTTGATGGGCGATGGCCAACACGGCCTCGACGCGCCGACTCTGGCGCGCATCGCCCGTGATCTCGCGTCGGCCGCCGACACCGGGGTCGAAATCGCCGTCGTCGTCGGCGGCGGCAATTTTTTTCGCGGCATCCAGGGAGCCGACAAGGGCATTGAGCGGGCGCGGGCCGATTCGATCGGCATGCTCGCCACGGTCATGAACGGCCTCGCATTGGAGCAGGCGGTCGAGGCGCAAGGTCGGCAGGCGCGCGCCTTGTCGGCCGTCTCCATGCCCTCGCTTTGCGAGTCCTATTCTCGCCGCGCGGCCTTGCACCATCTGGCCAAGGGCAGAGTGGTGATCGCGGCCGGCGGCACCGGCAATCCGTTTTTCACGACCGACACGGGCGCGGCGTTGCGCGCCGCCGAACTTTCCGCCGACGCGGTGCTCAAGGCGACGCAAGTCGATGGCGTCTACACCGCCGATCCGAAGCGCGATCCCGCGGCGCGGCGCTACGACGTCTTGACCCACGACCAAGCCATCGAACAAAATCTCGCGATCATGGATACGGCCGCGTTCGCGCTAGCGCGCGAGAATAAGATTCCGATCGTCGTCTTTTCGATTCGCGAGGAGGGGGCGATCACCGCGACGCTAGGCGGCGTGGGCCGAGCCACGTATATCGTTCCATGACCGTCCCGCCGCCGTCGGTAGGCGCGGCGCGGATGGGCGCTCTCGAAGTTCGGGCCGCGGGAAAAACCCGAGCAACGGCGTGCGAAGCTGTTATTATCCGTTCACGAACCGAAACCCGAAAATAGACAGGCTGCGACCGATATGAGTCAGACTTTCGATATCGCCGATTTGAAGCGCCGCATGCAGGGCGCGCTCGCCACCCTGAAGCATGAGTTCGGCGGACTGCGAACCGGCCGCGCCTCGGCCTCGCTGGTCGAGCCCGTGCATGTCGACGCCTACGGGCAATCCACCCCGCTCAATCAGGTCGCCACCATCAGCGTGCCCGAGGCTCGCCTTATTTCCGTTCAGGTGTGGGACAAGGCTCTCGTCGGCGCCGTGGAGCGGGCGATTCGCGACGCCAATTTGGGGCTGAGCCCCAATGTGGAGGGGCAGACGCTCCGGATTCGCACGCCGGAGCTGAACGAGCAGCGCCGCAAGGAGTTGGTCAAGGTCGCTCACAAATATGCCGAGGAAGCCCGCGTCTCCGTGCGCCACGTTCGCCGCGATGGTATCGATATTTTAAAGAAACTATTGAAAGATCATGCTATTCCAGAAGACGATGAAAAACGTCACGAGGCCGAGGTGCAAAAGGCCACCGACGAGTCGGTTCGCGAGATCGACAGCGCGCTCGCGGCCAAGGAAAAGGAAATTATGCAGGTGTGAATTGCGTGTAATATGCGGCGACGGGCGTCAATCGCGAATTTCGGCCTCATGTGGCGGCAATCGCGAGGGGGATGTCATGGACCATGATTTGGATTGGTGAAATGGCGGATGGCGATGTTTTGGACCTTATAGGCGCCGCGAATGACGCGGGAGCCGTTTTGCGCCGCGTCCCGCGCCATGTCGCGTTAATCATGGATGGCAATGGCCGTTGGGCATCCCAACGCGGCCTGCCGCGATTCGAAGGCCATCGGCGCGGCGTGGAGGCGTTGAGGCGGGCGGTGCGCGCGGCGATCGAGCTGCGGATCGAATATTTGACCGTTTATTCTTTCTCGGTCGAAAACTGGTCGCGCCCGCGCGAAGAAGTGCAGGGGCTTCTTGGCCTGTTGCATCGTTTTATCCGCAAGGATCTCGCTGAACTCGACGCCAACAACGTGCGAGTGCAGGTGATCGGCGCGCGTTCGGATCTTCCAACGGATGTCGCGGAACTTCTGCTCGAGGCCGAGCGCGACACGAAGGAAAACACGGGCCTGACGCTGGTGGTGGCCTTCAATTACGGCGCCAGACAGGAAATCGCCGCCGCGGCGCGGGCGCTGGCGCAAGAGGTTCTCGAGGGACGGCTTTCCCTGAGCGAGATCGACGCCGGGGCGATAGCCTCGCGGCTGCATACGGCCGACATTCCCGATCCGGATCTCATTATCAGGACGTCCGGCGAGCAAAGATTGTCGAACTTCTTGCTTTGGCAGGCGGCTTACGCCGAATTTGTGTTTTTGCCGATCAACTGGCCCGATTTCGATAAGACCGCGTTCGAGGCGGCGATCAGCGACTATTCGAATAGAGACCGTCGTTTCGGACAGCTTGGCACCGTCGCGTGCAACGCGAAGACCGCTTCATGAACGAGGCGGATCGCGACGAAGGCGGCGCTCCGGCTCCGGCTCCGGTCGCTCGCGAGCAGGGCGACGCGCAAGCTTCGAAAGCGAAGTCGGGTGGATTTGGTGATCTCGGTCCGCGCGTGGTTTCCGCGCTGGTGCTGACCGCGCTGGCCGTGGCGGCGTTGATCGTCGGCGGCCATGTATTCGTGCTGTTCTGGTTGATTGCCGCATTCGCGATCAATTGGGAATGGCAGGGCCTGATAGGCGGCGAGCGGCGGCTCGCCCGCGTCGTGATCGGCGGCGTCGCCCTGTCGGTCGCGGCGGGCTTCACACATGCGAGCGAGACGATCCCGGGTTTGCTCGTGCTCATATCGCTCGCGGGCGTCGTGGCGATACTCGCCGGTCCCGCGCGACGACTTTGGGCCTTCGTCGGCCTGATATACGCGGGAGCGCTCGTGGTTTCGGTCTGCGCGCTGCGGGATTCGCCGGGCGTCGGCCTGTTGGCGGTGGCTTGGCTGTTCGCGCTGGTTTGGGGCACTGACGTCTTCGCTTATTTTGGCGGCCGCATGATTGGCGGACCCAAGCTTTGGCCGCGGGTTTCCGCCGGGAAAACCTGGTCCGGAACGATCACGGGCGTGCTGAGCGGCGCCTTGCTGGGTCTCGCCGTCTTCCATTTTGGCGCCGCCGGCCTGACCAAGAGCCTGCCCATCTTTCTGGCGAGCCTTGTCGCCGCCGCGCTGGCGCAAGTCGGCGATCTCGGCGAATCCATGGTGAAGCGGCGCTTCGGCGTCAAGGATTCAAGCCAGTTGATTCCGGGACACGGAGGGGTGATGGATCGACTCGACGGCTTCATCTTCGCGAGCCTCTTCGCGGCCCTGCTTGGGGCTTTTCGCGGCTTGTCGTCGACAGCCGCCGGCGTCTTTTCTTGGTAGGCGGAATATCATGGGTTCGAGCACTAGACCGGCCAGGGCGACGGCTTCGAGCGGCGCATCGCCTCGCCGCATTGTTCTTCTTGGCGCCACCGGCTCCATCGGAGCCTCGACGCTAGATCTGGTCGAGCGCAATCCGGAAAGCTTCGTCGTGGTGGCGATCGCTGGCGGGCGCGACCACGCCGCCTTGGCGCGGATCGCGCTGGCCTTCAGGCCCGAATTCGTGGCGATTCGGGACGAGAGCGCCTATGCGCCGCTGAAGGAGGCCTTGGCCGGGACAAATATTCAGGTCGCCGCTGGACGCGAAGCTGTGATCGAAGCGGCGACGCGCGAGGCCGATCTCTTGGTTAGCGCCATCGTCGGCGCCGCAGGGGTCGAGCCGACCCACGCGGCGATCGAGGCCGGCCGCGACGTGGCGCTCGCCAATAAGGAATGCCTGGTCTGCGCCGGCGTCCCCTTCATGCGCGCGGCGCGCGAGGCCGGGGTGAGGCTCCTGCCGATGGACAGCGAGCACAACGCGATTTTTCAAGCATTGGGCGGAGCGGATCCGGCGACGATCGAGCGCATGATCATCACCGCTTCCGGCGGGCCGTTTCGAACCTGGACCAAGGAAGCCATCGAAAACGCGACCGTCGCCGAAGCGCTCAACCATCCCAATTGGTCGATGGGACCCAAAATCACGATCGATTCCGCCACGATGATGAACAAGGGCCTCGAATTGATCGAGGCGCATCACCTTTTCGGCGTTCCCGCTTCCAAGCTCGACGTTGTCGTTCATCCCCAGTCGATCGTCCATGGCCTCGTATCCTTTGCCGACGGCGCCGTGACGGCGGGAATGGGCGCGCCCGACATGCGGGTGCCGATTTCCCATTGTCTCGGCTTTCCCGACCGTTTGGCGGCGCCGACGCCGCGCCTCGATCTGGCGGCGATCGGCTCCCTCACTTTCGAGCGTCCCGATTATGACCGCTTCCCCTCGCTCAGGCTGGCGCTGGACGCGCTGGCGGCGGGCGCGGGCCTGCCGACCGTGCTGAACGCCGCCAATGAAATCGCCGTCGAGGCGTTTCTGGCCGGGCGCATCGCGTTTGGCGGCATTGCGCGGCACGTGGCGGAGGCTATCGACGCGGCGCTGGGGAATGGCTCCGCGAAAGAACCCGCCACGGTGGCGGAAGCGCTCGGCGTTGACCATATTGTGAGAGAAAGGTCGCGGGCCATCTTGGCGGGGCGGTAGGCTTGGGGCAGTTTAACGTTTCAGTAACCAAGCGGGCCGCGAGCGGCCAGCGGTGTGGCGTTAGCGTGCAAGGAGCTCGAATCATATGGATTTCCTCATGACTGTCGTGAGTTACGTCTTGCCCTTCCTGGTTGTTCTGAGCGTCGTCGTGTTCGTGCACGAATATGGTCATTTCATTGTCGGGCGGTGGTGCGGCATCAAGGTGGACGCTTTTTCGCTCGGCTTCGGACCAGAGCTTTGCGCCTTCGACGACAGAAAGGGGACGCGCTGGCGCATCGCCGCGATCCCGCTCGGCGGCTACGTTAAATTCCACGGAGACGCCAACGCCGCCAGCGGCGTCGACTCATCCTCGCTGACGCGGATGTCCGAAGCCGAGCGCTCCGTGACCTTCTTCGCGCAACCGGTCTGGAAGCGCGCCGCGACGGTTTTCGCCGGCCCTCTGTTCAACTTCCTGCTGGCCATCGGGATTTTCGCGGGAATATACGCTTATTTCGGGCAGCCCGTGCTGGTTGACGGACAGGTGGTCGTGACGCCTCGAATTTCCGCCGTCCAACCGGGCGGCGCGGGTGCCGCGGCGGGTTTCCGCGCGGGCGACGTGGTGAAGTCGGTCGACGGCGAACCCATCGAGAGTTTCTCGAAGTTCCAACGGGTGATAGCGGCTTCCGCCGATAAGCAGTTGCATATCGAGGTTCTGCGCGACAAACAGGAAACGCTCCTTACCGCGACGCCCACGCTCACCGAAATCGAAGCGGCGAACGGAAAGGTCAAGGTTGGCAGGCTGGGCTTGAATTCGAGCGCGGACTTTCGCGACATGCTCATGCGGCCGTGCACCCCCGTCGAAGCGGTCGGCCTTGGGCTCCGCGAGACCTGGAACATCGTCAAACAAACCGGACATTTCGTCGGGGGGCTGCTGAGCGGTCGCGAAAACGCCAACCAACTTTCGGGCCCCATCGGCATCGCTGAGGCTTCCGGCCAGATGGCCCAGCAGATTCCGACGCTTGGCGTGTGGCCCCTGGTCAATTTGATCGCGCTGCTCTCGGTGTCGATTGGACTGTTGAACCTGATGCCCGTCCCGCTTCTGGACGGCGGCCATCTTTTGTTCTTCGCCATCGAGGCGTTTCGCGGCCGCGCCCTGAATGAGCGGGTGCAGGAATACGCCTTCCGAATCGGACTGGCGATGGTGTGTTCGCTAATGCTCTTCGCGACTTACAACGATCTGGCGCGGCATCTGCACCTTTGATCTTCCCGCGCCCGCGTCGGCCGCGCCCAATTGCCCATGTGCGCTAACCTATTGTAATCCCGCTTCGCCCGCTTGGCCTTACCGACCGAGCGGGCGAAGCAGCGGAGCGCCCTGGAGGCGGCGCCTTTCGTCCCTTTTCGCAATGCAAAAGAAACGTGGCGATTCTTTAAGAGATTCCGCGCGGGCGTCGCCGGCGTTAACCTTCTATTGGGCACGATATGTGGCTTTCCGGTCACGGCTTCGACAAATTGCTGTTTCATTACTCCTTCGGCATTTGCAGCATTCGTTAAACCTTGTAGAAGGGATATACGGATCAGACAAAGGGCGCGCGTGCGACGCGCGTCCATGTGCGAGAGGCCCGCGCCGCGCCCAGGGGCGGCGGTAGTTGCGACGAGGACCAGGATTACATGCTGTCGACCAGAGCTATTTTGAAGCGTCCCACTTTCGTAATGATGATCCTGGCCGCTCTCGTCGGATTCGCCGCGCCGGCGGCCGCGGACATTGAGGTCGTGGGAAACACGCACGGCGACGCCGACGCGATTCGGTCCTATTTCGCCGGCACCAGCGAGGCCGAGGTCCAGGCGGGGCTGGAGGCTTTAAAGTCCAGTGGACGATTCTCGAACGTTTCCGTCACCCGTCGCGGTGATCACGTGATCGTTCACGTTTCCGAGGGCAATCTGATCAATCGCGTCGCCTTCGAGGGCAACAGCAAGGTTAAGACGGAGACGCTGCAGACCGAAATGCGCACCAAGGCGCATGGTTCGTTCAATCAGCAGGTCACCGAACAAGACGTGGCGCGGCTGGTCGAGATTTACAGGCGCTCGGGGCGCGCGGCGGCCAAAGTCACATACCGCACCGTCGCACTTCCCAACGGCCAGATCGACGTCGTCTTCACCATCGAGGAAGGCGACAAAACGGGCGTGAAGGAAATTAGATTTATCGGCAACGAGGTCTATTCCACCAGCCGGCTCGTCGGCCTGATGGAGACGACCGAGATGAATTATTTGTCGTTTCTCAAGACCAGCGACGTCTACGACCCGGATCGCGTCGCGGCGGATCTGGAGCTGGTGCGCCGCTTTTATCTGAAGAACGGCTACGCGGATTTTCACGTCATTAGCTCCGAAGCGCGATACGAGCCCGCCGAGGTTGGCTATATCCTCGAAATAAGGGTCGAGGAGGGGCCGCAGTACACCATCTCCACGGTCGACGTTGAGTCGCATTTGCCGGACATCGACCCGGCCACACTGCGGCCGCTGGTGCGGTTGTCGCCGGGCGACGTCTATAACGGCGACGCCGTGGAAAAGACGGTCGACGTATTGACGCGCGAAATCGCGCGCAAAGGATACGCCTTCACGCAAGCTCGCCCGCGCGGTCAACGCAATCAGGCCAATCGGACCGTCGCGATCAATTTCGTCGTCGACGAGGGGCCGCGCGTCTATATCGAGAGGATCAATATTCACGGCAACAACAAGACCCGCGAATATGTGATCCGCCGCGAGTTCGAAATCGGCGAAGGCGATGCGTACAATCGCGTGCTCATCGACCGCGCCGAGCGCCACCTCAACGGTCTCGGCTACTTCAAGAAGGTCAAGATCTCCAACGAGCCTGGGTCCGCCGCGGATCGCGTCGTGATCAACGTCGAGGTCGAGGAGCAGCCCACTGGCAGCTTCAACATCTCCGGCGGCTACTCGACGACGGAAGGCTTCATCGGCGAGGTCTCGGTTTCCGACAGCAACTTCATGGGCCGTGGCGAGGCCGTTCGGCTTTCGGTCAACGAAGGGCAGCGTTCGCGCGGCGTGAACTTCAGTTTCACCGAACCCTATTTCCTCGATCAGCGCATGTCCGGCGGGTTCGACCTGTTCGTGAAGCAGAGCGACGCTTGGAGTTATTCGTACTACAGCACGACGTCCTACGGCACGACGCTGCGCCTCGGCGTGCCGATAACCGAAGAAATCAGCTTGCAGCCGCATTATTCGGTCTATAACACGATTATTACGATCCCCAACAACACCCAGACGCCGTATAACGACTGTCAAAACCCGATCCCTTTCTATACGCCGGGTTACGGTTATTGGCTCGCTCCGACGCCCAGCAGCCTTAACATCATCTATAACTGCATGAGCAACGGCGAAGCGTCTCTCGCGATCAAGGATGCGCAAGGGTCGACCGTGACCTCCCTTTTGGGCTACACGTTGTCGTATAACAATCTCGACAACTTCAAGAACCCTAAGAACGGTGTTCGCGCCACGTTCACACAGGATGTGGCGGGGCTGGGCGGTGATACGCGCTACATTCGCACCTCCGGCGACGTTCGCTACTTTTACGAGTTTCCGTATTTCAGTGACATCGTCGGCATTGCGCGTTTGCAAGGCGGCGATCTTACGGGGATCGCGGGGTATCAGCCGCGCGTATTCGACAACTTCAATCTTGGCCCGAGCCTCGTGCGCGGTTTCGCGCCGGGCGGCATTGGTCCGCGCGACGTCTCCAACTGGACCAGCACCCAGGGCAATTCGATCGGCGGCACGGATTATGTCGGCGGCACGTTGGAAGTTCAGTTTCCGCTCTGGGGTGTGCCGAAAGATATCGGTCTGCGCGGCGCGCTGTTTACGGATGCTGGCTCGCTTTGGAATTACAGAGGGCAGACCAATTTCAGCAAGACGCTCTATGGCATTGCGGGTCTGCCTTGCACGCTCCCTTATACGGCTCCCACCTATGGCCAGGGTAGCTGCCTAGTCACGACGCCTCTGACGGGGGGCAGTTCCACCACCGACTTTAGACTTCGGCAGACGGTCGGCGCGTCGATCCTATGGCAATCTCCGCTTGGTCCGATCCGCTTCGATTATGCGGTCGCGACAATGAAGGGCCCATACGACGTCACGCAGCGCTTCCGCTTCTCGGGCGGCACGAGCTTCTAAGCGCGAACGCGTCAGGACAATTACCAATCCCGACGCGGGAGCTGTTGGCGCGCCGCGCTTCCGTGATGGACGGCTGGGAAGAACGGATGATTTTTGCGCGGCGCGCCTTTATACGCGCGCTTCGCCGCGATGCTTCGAATTGAGGCGAGCGTTTTGGCGCTTATGTGTCTTCTCCCGTCTATCCGTTTCGCTATAGAAATTTCAATTCCGCTGTCCTTTTCCCGTTGGTTCCGTAATATTCGCACGACCGGGGTCGGCGGGTCCGACGATCTTTCGCGAGGCGCGAACTTTGACGGCCATAGGCTTTTTTCAGTCATCTCGCGTTCTATCGCTCGGCGAAATCGCGACGGCGACGAATGCGGAGTTGCGTTTCGCGGCTTCTGGCGGCGAGGCGGACTTTCCCTGCATTACGGGCGGAGCCTCGCTGGAAGAGGCGAGGCCTGGCGATCTGTCCTTTTACGAAAATACCCGCTACGCTCAGGGCTTGCGGCTCTGCCGCGCCACGGCTTGCTTTATCAAGGAGGTTGACGCGCGGCTTTTGGCGCCAGCGACCGCCGCTCTTGTCGTCGCGAAGCCGCAACGCGCGATGACGCTCGCGATGAGTCTTCTTTTTCCACAAGCTTTGGTGCCTCGCTCGCTCTTTGGCGCGTCGGGAGTGTCCCCCGGCGCCTTCGTGCATCCGAGCGCGAGATTGGAAGCGGACGTCGTCGTCGATCCCGGCGCCTCGATCGGGCCGCTCGCCGAAGTGGGCGCTGGCGCGATCATCGGTCCGCACGCGGCGATTGGGCCTGGCGTCAGGATCGGGCGCGGTTGCCGCATCGGCGCGCATGTCAGCATCACGCACGCCTTGATCGGCGATCGAGTCATCATTCATTCGGGCGCGCGACTGGGGCAGGACGGATTCGGTTTCGTGCTCGACGCGAAAGGCAACAGGAAGACGCCGCAAATTGGGCGCGTGATCGTTCAGGACGATGTGGAGATCGGCGCCAATACGACGATCGACCGCGGCGCGCTGCGCGACACGATCATCGGCGAGGGCGCGAAGATCGACAATCTCGTGCAAATCGGCCACAACGTGACGGTCGGACGCGGCTGCGTGATCGTCGCGCAGGCTGGCGTCGCCGGCTCCAGCGAGATCGGCGATTTCGCGCGGATTGGCGGACAGGCGGCGATCGGCGGCCATCTGACGATTGGCGAGGGCGCTGGCGTCGCGGCGAAATCCGGGGTCATGCGCGACGTGCCGGCGGGCGCGCGTTATGGCGGGGCTCCGGCGCGGCCAATTCGCCAGTTTTTGCGTGGAGAGGCGCTGTTGGCGCGACTGGGGCGCCGCGCGTCGCGAGGGCGCGACAGCGAGAGTTGAGCGCAAGGACGCAAAGAACGTCTGGCGCCGGAGGGAGAGAAAAATGAATGACGCCATCGCGGGCGCGACGCTCGAAACCTTGGATATTATCCGCATCCTCGACTATTTGCCGCACCGCTATCCATTCCTGTTGATCGATCGCATCGTCGATATTCGCGGCGACGAATCTTGCGTCGGCATAAAGAATGTGACGATCAACGAGCCGCAATTTCAGGGGCATTTTCCATTAGCCCCGGTGATGCCGGGGGTATTGATGATCGAGGCGATGGCGCAGACGGCGGGCGTCATCGCGATGCATGCGCAACGCGCCGTCGAGCGCCCGAAGAGCGTCTATTTCGTCACGATCGACAAGGCTAAGTTCCGCAAGCCGGTCGGACCTGGAGATCGAATTGAATTCCATATGACGAAGACCGCCCAAAGGCGCACCATCTATTGGTATGAAGGCCGCGCGATGGTGGATGGCGCGCTGGTTTGCGAGGCGCAAATCAGCGCGATGGTCGGGGCGTGACGCCATGCGCGAGGCCTTTGCATGACTCCTTGGCGTTGCCGCCGTTCAAGCACGGCCTAGCCGCGTGACCGCTCGCGCGCACCCATCCGCCGTTATCGAGGCGGGGGCTCGCCTTGGCTCCAATGTCGTCGTTGGACCCTTTTGCCATATCGGGCTGGGCGTGGAGCTTCGCGACGGGGTGGAACTTGCTTCTCACGTCGTCGTCGTGGGCGAGACGTGCGTCGGATCGCGAACGAAAATCTTTCCCTTCGCGTCGATCGGCGCGCCTTCGCAGGATTTGAAGGCGGCCGGCAAGGGCGGAAGGCTCGTCGTCGGTTCCGATTGCGTCATTCGCGAAGGCGTCACGATTAATGCGGGGGGCGGCGGCGAGGGCGACGAAACGCGCGTCGGAGATCGTTGCGTTTTACTTGCCTATTGCCACGTGGCGCATGATTGCCGCCTCGGCGAAAGCGTGATCCTTTCCAATAATGTGCTGCTCGGCGGTCATGTTCGAATCGGAGACCACGCGATGATTGGCGGCGCCAGCGCCGTGCATCAATATGCGCGCATCGGCGCGCACGCCTTCGTGGCCGGACTCTCCGGCGTCGAGGGCCATGTGCTTCCTTTCACGATCGCCAGCGGCAACCGCGCGCATTTGTTCGGCCTCAATCTGGTTGGGCTGCGCCGCCGCGGATTTTCGCCGGAGCGGATAGCCAAGCTGCGCTCGGCCTATGGGCTGCTATTCGCGCGAGAGGCGCTGTCCGAGCCGTCGCCGCTCGCCATGCGCGTCGAGGCGCTCTCCAAGCTGGACGAAGGCGACGCCGACATAGCGCTAATGGTCGAATTTTTGCGCGCGCCGTCGAGCAGGCCGCTTTGCGCGCCGCGCGCGGGCAGGGCGCGGTGACGCGGATATTCGTCGTCGCGGGCGAAGCCTCGGGGGATCATCTGGGCGCGTTGCTGATGCGCGCGCTCCGCGCGGCGGAGCCAGGCGTCGTCGTCGCGGGCGTTGGCGGGGAGGAAATGACGCGAGAGGGGCTCGCCAGTCTCTTTCCGCTCTCCGACCTCGCGGTGATGGGGCTTGTCCCGGTCCTCGCCCGTCTGCCGCGGTTGCTGGCGCGTTTGGACGAGACCACGCGGGCGGTCTTAGTCGACCCGCCCGATTGTCTCGTGCTGATCGACGCGCAGGATTTCACCCAACGCGTCGCGCACGGCGTGCGGGCGCGGGCGCCGCGAATTCCGATTATTCGCTATGTCAGCCCTACCGTCTGGGCGTGGCGGCCGTGGCGGGCGCGGACGATGCGGACCTCCATCGATCATGTGCTGGCTGTGCTGCCCTTCGAGCCCGACGCTCTCGCGCGGCTTGGCGGTCCCCCCTGTGATTATGTGGGCCATCCGTTGATCGAACACATCGACGCCCTCGCGCCGGGCGCCCCTGACGGCGATCGGCGCGATGGGCCGCTACTGATTTTGCCCGGTTCGCGCCATGCCGAAGTGCGGCGGATGATGCCGGTCTTTGGCGCGGCGGCGGCGCTGCTCGCGCGCGCGCATCCGGGCCTCGACATCGCGATTCCCGTCGCCCCGAACGTGGAGGCGGCGGTGAAGGAAGAAGCCTCGCGCTGGCGCGTTAGGCCGCGGCTGCTGACGCAAGCCGAAAAATTCCCGGCGTTTCGCACCGCGAGAGCCGCGCTGGTCACCTCGGGCGCCGCGACGCTGGAGCTCGCTTTGGCCGACGTTCCCATGGCCGTCGCCTATAAGGTCTCGCCGGTCGAGCGACTGCTGAAATTCTTGATCACGGTCGATTGTTTCAGCCTGCCCAATCTTATCGTGGGGGATCGGGCCGTCCCCGAATTTTTCCAGGGAGAGGCGACGCCGCGGGCTTTGGCCGACGCGATTGGCCCGCTCCTTATCGGCGGGCCGGCACGCGCGGCGCAACAAGCCGCCTTCGCGACGCTGCGCGCCAAAATCCTGGCGGGCGGCGCCGTTCCGAGCGCGCGCGCGGCGGAGATCGTTCTGCGCCACGCGAGACGCGGCCAAATGTCGCGCCGGTGAACCGGTCGTAATAATGCTTGGCGCCGGCTAATTTTGAATTATTCTAAGTAGCGACGCCTTTGACGCGCCGCGCGGCGGGAGCGGGCGTCTTTGGATCAAAAATTCCATCAAGGAGCACAAAGCAATGGCTACGCTCAAGGGCAGCAAGACCGAGGAAAATCTGAAGGAGGCTTTCGCCGGCGAATCGCAGGCCAACCGTCGCTATCTCTATTTCGCTCAAAAGGCGGACGTCGAAGGCTATAACGACGTGGCCAGCGTTTTCCGTTCCACGGCGGAAGGCGAAACCGGCCATGCGCATGGCCATCTCGAGTTCCTGGAGTCCGTCGGCGATCCGGCCACGGGCCTGCCGATCGGCAAGACCTCCGACAATCTCAAGGCCGCCGTCGCCGGCGAGACCCATGAATATACGGATATGTATCCGGGCATGGCGCGTTCGGCGCGCGAGGAAGGCTTCGAGGAAATCGCCGAGTGGTTCGAGACTCTGGCCAAGGCCGAGCGCTCGCACGCGGGCCGCTTCCAGCGCTCGCTCGACGAACTGAAGTAAGTCGCGTCTTCCCTCTTCCCGCATGGCGGGAGGAGGGGCCTCGCCTCGATGGGCGCTCATCTACGGGAACATGGATTCAAGATGCGGGAAGGCAGTCTGGACGCCCCGACGCGGCATCCGATCGATTGGCAAAGCGCCGACTTTTACGACGAAGCCAAGCTCGACGCCGAGATGCGGCGCGTGTTTGACATTTGTCACACCTGCCGCCGCTGCTTCAACCTCTGCGATAGTTTTCCGCGGCTGTTCGACCTTATCGACGGCTCCAAGAGCGGCGAACTCGACACGGTGGAGAGCAAGGATTTCAAGCCGGTCGTCGACGCCTGCACGCTCTGCGACATGTGTTTCATGACGAAATGCCCCTATGTGCCGCCGCATGAATTCAACATCGATTTCCCGCATCTGATGCTGCGCCACCGCGCCGTCGAGGCAAAAGGGGGGGCGGTGAGCTTCGCCGATCGTCAACTCGCGCAAACCGACGTGACCGGCGCGCTCGCGACGAAGCTGCCGGCGCTTGCCAATTGGGCGACCGATGTCGGCAACAAGTTCACGCGCGGACTCTTGCAGAGGTTTTTCGGCATCAATCCGCGGGCCGCGCTGCCTAAATTCGCCGACGAGACGCTGGAGGCCGCGACGGCGCGAAATCCGCCGAAACGCGACGAAGCCGCGCCGGCCAAGGGCCGCAAGGCGGTGCTCTACGCCACTTGCTATGGCGATTATAACGACACGTCGATCGGCAAGGCGGCGCTCGCCGTGCTGGCGAAGAACGGGGTCGAGACCAAGGTCTTGCATCCGCATTGCTGCGGCATGCCGAAACTCGAACAGGGACTGATCGGCGAGGTCGCCGACGCCGCGAAACTCGTGGCCGCCGCCTTCGCTCCGTATCTCGACGAGGGTTACGATATTGTCGCGCTGGTGCCGTCCTGCGCCTTGATGCTGAAATTCGAATGGCCTCTGATCTTGCCGCATGACGAAAGCGTCAAGCGGCTCGCGGCCTCGACCTTCGATCTCTCCGAATATGTCGTGAGCATCGCGCGCGACGAAGGGCTGGCCGAGGGCGTAAAGCCGATCGATGGCGGCGTCGCCTTCCATGTCTCCTGCCATTCGCGGGCGCAGAACATGGGCCAGCGCGGCGCGGATTTGTTGCGCCTCGTGCCGGAAATGGATCTGACGGTCGTCGAGCGTTGTTCGGGCCACGGAGGGGCCTGGGGCTGCAAGGGCGCTAATTTCGACATCGCGCTGAAGGTCGGAAAGCCGGCCGCGCGCCAGATCTCCGGCGCCGGAAAGAAATACATGGTTTCGGAGTGCCCGCTCGCCGGAATGCACCTCGCGCAGGGCGTCGAGCGGCTTGGCGACGACGCGCCAAAGCCGGAGCTGATCGCCCACCCCATCGAACTGTTGGCGCGCGCCTATGGCGAGGCCGTTGGAGCGAAGAATGCCCAGTAAACACGAACTCACGGTCGCCGATATCCTGCCCTGGGCGGAATATGCGAAGGCGCGGGCCGAACATCGAAGCCGGGTAAGCGCGATCAAGCGCAACCGACGGGTCGAGGTTGGTCCTCATGTGACTTTCTATTTCGAGAGCTTCGACACGATGTGGCTGCAAGTGCAGGAGATGCTGCACATCGAGAAGGGCGGCGCGGAGCAGTTGAAGGACGAACTCGCCGCCTACAACCCACTCATCCCCCAGGGCCGCGAGCTGGTCACCACCTTCATGATCGAAATAGACGACCCGCTGCGCCGTGCTCGCGTGCTGGCGGGGCTCGGCGGCATCGAGGAAACCGCGTTTTTTCAGCTTGGGGCTTCGAAAATCCCGGCGCTGCCGGAGGCCGATCAAGACCGCACCACGGCCGAGGGAAAGGCGAGTTCCGTGCAATTCGTGCACTTCCCTTTCACGGAAGCGCAGATCGCGGCCTTCCGCGAGCCCGGCGCGCAGGTGATCCTGGGCTTCTCGCATCCGGCCTATAGCCATATGGCCGTCGTGGCGGAGGCGACTCGGGCGGAACTTGCCGGGGATTTCGATTGAGCGGCGCGCGCGCCCGATTTTGACCTCGGGCGCCGCCGGCAACGGCCAACAACGATCCGGCGTCACCGCGCCAAAACGGGCGCCGCCGCGACAAGGCTCTGCTTGAACGCCAGCCACAGATCGAACACCTGCGCGTTCGGCGGCAGGTGCCGGCAAAGCGAGCCATGGCCCTCCACCGGGTTGCTGTCCAGCGCGATGTGCCCGACGAGGAAATGCTTGAACGCTTGAAGCAACGGGCCATCCCAACGCCGAGCGCGCAAGATCGAGCGAAATACTCTTTCGAGTCCACCATCTTCGTAGGTCGGCAGGCTTAACACCCTGGTCGCGTCATCGGCGGCGCGCACCTTGCCGAGGTAGGCGGCGCCGATTGTCAGAAGGCGGCGCCGGCGCATGTCGTCGATGGCCTCGAGATTCAGCGCTATTCTCATGAATTCATCGTGATCGACTCTCTCGCCCGCGCCCACGACGCCCGGGCAAGGCGAAAGGTTGTCGGTGTCGCGCTCGCCGCGATCGAGTTCCTCCAAGCGCTTGTCGTCGGGATAGAGGCGACGCGCGATCCCGACGTTTTCGCAAAATTGAACCGAGAAAAAATAATAGGCCCATGCGACGTCGATGAGTTCGTCCCGCGAGAGGGCGCTCCAATTCAGGTTGCATATTTCGTCGATTACTTGCGCGTAGGGCGCCGTTTCGTGGCTCGCTTCCTGCTGTGGCTCAAGGGGGAACTCGCGGGCCGTCCGGAGCTGTATTTGCGCCGCGCTCATGGCGATACTCCTTTCAAGGAGATTTAGATTTGATGTTTATCGGTAATAAAATATTTACACGGCGGCTTTTTCGACGCCAAACGACGAATGCCGTCAACCTTACCCGTTAAGCTGTCTCGTTAAGCGGTGGACCCTCCGGCGCCCTCGGCGGACGCCGCGTCGCCATGCGCTCTTTTCGTCATGCTTCGACCGTGATAAGCGCTTGGGCCTCACGCTTGCGCGTCGCGGCGGCGGCGCCCCTTTCCGTTCCCGCCCCCTTGGTCTAGAGGAAAATAATGAGCCAGTCCGGTTTCTTCACCACCCCGCTCGCCAGCTCCGACCCCGATCTCGCCAAGGCGATTGAACTCGAACTCGGGCGCCAGCGTCACGAAATCGAGCTGATCGCCTCCGAGAACATTGTTTCGCGCGCCGTGTTGGAGGCCCAGGGCTCGGTTCTCACCAACAAATATGCCGAAGGCTATCCGGGCAAGCGCTATTACGGCGGCTGCCAATATGTCGACATCGCCGAAAATCTCGCCATCGAGCGGGCGAAACAGCTGTTTGGCTGCGGCTTCGCCAATGTGCAGCCCAATTCCGGCTCGCAGGCCAACCAGTCCGTGTTCCTCGCGCTGCTGCAGCCCGGCGACACCTTCATGGGGCTCGATCTCGCCGCCGGCGGCCATCTGACGCATGGCTCGCCCGTGAACCTCTCCGGCCGCTGGTTCAAGCCGGTGAGCTACACCGTCCGCAAGGACGACAACCGGATCGACATGGAGCAGGTCGCCGCGCTCGCCGCGGAGCACAAGCCCAAATGCATCATCGCCGGCGGCTCTGGCTATTCGCGCATTTGGGATTTCGAGGCGTTCCGCAAGATCGCCG
>PLZT01000712.1 GCA_003152255.1 Methylocystaceae bacterium
CACAAAAATTGCAGAAGAGCCAGAAAAAAAGAGGCACCGCCGCCCAACAGGTGCCGAGCGCAAGCGCATTGAAAATGGCGGCGCGCATGCGGTGGAGTCGCCGCGCTGTGGATTTTTGGACCGCTCGAGGTAAGCAACGTCTGAAGCAGATGAATCCGACTACCGAGAACAGCGTAGCCCCCCAGTAGAGGACCGAAGCTTGGCTAGAAGTTCCCCAGAAAGCGACCATCAGTACCAATGCGTTACAGGCATTCGCCATCATCATAACGGGCGTGTAGCGCAATACGGCGGAAAGCTGTTCCGTGCGCAGTCTGGTAGCGTCCGCATGATCGAGTGGCTCCTTCCAAATCCGCTTGAACCATCGTGCGCGCCCAGCTAATCTTGCGTAAAGCATGACCTGTCTCCCTACTGCTGGACGGTCATATGCGGGGCTTAAAAGAAACTTACTTGAATAAGTATAACCTTTGGCAGGGTTGAGAACGTCTCGCTCATTAGATTTGGTTTTTTCTAAAAGCTTTAAAAATATGTCAACTATAACAATGATCTCTCGGCTCGACTTTGCACATTTCAAGCGGCGTAGCAGAGTGTTTCCGTGAGTCTTTCCGAGAGCGCGGTGGGAATTTCCACGCGATCCGGGTCGTGCCGGGACGTTGATAAATGCGGCGCGCTCCACAAGAGGCTGTGGTGCAAATTCCACGAATGGCCGCGATGGGATCAAGCAGCAAGCACCGCGTTCCAAATCTCAGGCGCGGTTTTGCCAGTCGTTCTGAGTTTGCTCAGTGTGAATTGACCTTTCCTGATCCGATGCATGAGAGAGCTTGGCGTCATTGGCAAGCCTGAATCGACGCAGCGAAGTCTGCCCGGATATCGGAGCGGGCCGCCCCCCGCCGTGCGCCAATGAATGTTGCGTTTCCCGTCTGTGAACAGCATGGGATTCCGACGCCGATCGGCACGCAAGTTCATTCCGCATACGACGGCTAGTCCCAATCCTTTGCTGTTTCATCCGCGATTTCAGAGTCCGCCTCGCGAAGCCCCAACACGCCATCGAGATCAGTTACGTTAGCGGGCCTCTCCAGCAAGCCGGCGTCCTCCAACTTTTCGATGTCTGGCAGTTCGCGCAGACTGGCCAAGCCGAACACCTCCAAAAACCTCCGCGTCGTGACATAGGCATAGGGCGCGCCGGGTTCCGGCGCGCGCGGACCGGCGGCGATGAGGTCGAGGCTCTTGAGGCGGCCAATGATGTCGCGGCTGACTTCCTTGCCGACCAGTCGCGAGCCCATAAGCCTCCCGCGCGGCGAGCGCATAGGCCCTGGCGCAATGGAGCGGCCAATCGGCGTCGCCCGGGCGCGGCCGGCGTCCCGGCGCGGCGCGACTGTTGGAAGCGCTGCCAAAAGCTGCCGATCCCAGCGACGGATGTGTGAGCGTGGTGGCGATCAGCGCAAAGGGCGCATCCCAACCGAGCTTTCGCGCCAACATCAGATCGCTCAGCCACAGCGCCAGAATCTCGGCCTCGAGGCGCGACGCGCCGTCCAGCATTCGCGTCGCCGTCGAACCGGCGCGCGCCGCCGCCGCCAACGGATTTTTTTCGTCTTGAAAGCGATGGCGCAGCGCCCCGGCCAGCGCTTGCAAATCACGGTCCCGCGGCAGCTCGAGCAGATCGGCCGCCTTGCGCAAGCCTAGTTGGTCAAACCCCACCGAAGGCGCTGCGAAACCGCGCCACAGCCGATGGATGCGGCCGGCCGGGCTGGTGGGCGCGTTCCCGCCGCCGTTGGGCGAAAGATGCTCGGCGTCGCGCAGCGCGCGCGCTCGTCCTCGCGATGGCGGGCCAGGGCGGCGCGGGCGGTCGCGCCGCGCAACGCGAGGCGCTGGCGCGGCGTCCCGGCGAACAGCGGATTCTCGCGCAAGATCGTGTCGAGCAGGGCGAGGCCGGCGCCGGCGCGGAAAGCCGCCTCGAAGCCCGCGTCGGCGCCGACGGCTGGCTCTTTCGGCGGCCGCGCCCAACGCGGAAATATTTGCTCGAACAGCGGGTTAGGCGGCGCGGAACTCGGCGCGGCGAGCCGCCGCGATCGCCGCCGCGGCGCGGCGACCGGCGCTTCGCCGAGCGGATCGGCGGCGGGAGTTTCGTCATCGAACGCGTCGGCGGGATCGAATCGGACCATGCTTTCACCATAACCAAAGGCGGCGCTTTGTCATGCTGCTACGCCAAGAAACCGCCGCGCTTGTCGGATGAAAACAATGTCCGATAATGCCGGCTTATCGGACATGATTCGAAAGCCCCGCGATGCCGGTGTTGTCATTCGCGGTTCATGGGTGGACAGCCCCGAAAAATCCAATCCAGGCGTCGGATTTTCGCGCTTCATTTGTGGACTGGCTTCGCGGTTCATTGGTGGATCGCGTGGTCGAGGCCCGTAAAATCAACGAGCCGAACGCCGGGAGACGGCGCCGTCGGGGCCTAAAGTTGGTCCACTCATGGAGCGCGAAAAAGTCCACTGATGAAGCGCGAGTCCAGCAATGAACCGCGAACCCAAATCCCGGAAATCCAGGGAATTCCAGTCCACCAATGAAGCGCAAACGACAGGGCGTGTCGTTTGCGCTCATTGGGCGGACTCCGTCGGATTGTGCGCTCCAGGCGTCGGATTTTCGCGTTTCAACGGCGGACCGGGTTCGCGCTTTATCGGCGGACTGCCCCCCTGCTCCGCCTGCGAAATCAACGAGACGAGCGCCCGGGGGCGCCGTCGTCGGCTCTAAAAGTCAGTCCGGTCAATGAGCGCAAAAGAGTCCGCTTTTTTACCGCGAGTCCGGTCATAAAGCACGAGGCTGATCGCGGAAAACCAGGGATTTCCAGTCCGCTCAATAAGCGCGCGCGACAGCTCAAGTTAGGTGCTGTAACCCGTGCTTTTGCACCAGAGACAGCAATTTGAGCGCGACCCCGCTCGGCTTCTTTGCCCCCGTTTCCCACTTCTCGACGGTGCTCGCACTCGTATTGAGGTAGCGTGCGAACACCGGCTGGCTGACATTGTTCGCCTCGCGCAGCCGCTTAATCTGCACCGGCTCGATCGGCGGCGGCGCCGCTAGACAGGACTCGTCGAACCGCCGCATCGTTGTCTTGTCGATGGTTCCTGTTCGAAGCATGTCCGCGGCGGCACCGTGCACTGCTTCGAAGGCGTCGCTCTTGAATTTAGGCTTTCGGCTCATCGCAAATCTCCACCAACGCCTTCGCTGCCAGCTCTTTGGCGATGTCTTCCGCCGACTTCGCCGCGTACACTTCCGCCAGGTCCCGGAAGGCGGCCAATTCGTCGTCGTCTATGTTTTCCCTGTCCTTCTTCGCGAACAGATACGCATAGACCCACCACTTTCCGCCCCGCATCAGGATGATGCCGCGGCGCCTGTTCTTGTCGAGACGCTTCTTAAACACCCCGCCGCCCAGGTCGTCCGCCTGCCCTTTCCGGACATCGGCGATCGCCTCGCAGAGTTCGTCGTCCTTGACGAGGGCCTTCCTGGCCGCCTTGGTGAACCAGCGAGTTTTGAACACCCGCGTCGAATCCTCTGCTGCGAACATTATTGGTATGTAGCACTTAGTGCTATGGTTGTCGAGATGGAATCGGCTTAAAGCACGGGCAGCCTGAGCTGCACATCGTTGGAAAAGGCACAGCGCGATCTCCCGCGTTGCGACACCAGAAGACTTCAACCGAATGATCTCGCGCACCTGGCGCATTCCAACCCGCTCCGCTGGCATCGATCACTCCCTCGGATTGCCAAAGGCGCGACCTAAACAGGCCAGCGGGCGCCGCCGTCACTGCACGAAATTCCCCCGGGCGGGATCATTCCGTTACGGTGGGCGGCATCATCTCGTAATGGCGGGCGACATCATCCCGTTATGACGGGCGGCATCATCTCGTTTTCGTGGGCGGCTTCCGTCGGAAGCACCAGCGAGGTGCGCAAACTCCGGAAGAGTGAGAACGCATCCCGAGAATCGCGCGCGACTATGGACACAGGATAGGCAGCGCCGCCGTCGCCGAAGTTGGCACATCCATCGGCTGACGCGCGCGGTCTCGGATTGCCGCGACCGTGGAATCGCGTCAAAAGAGTCGCTTGTGAGTGCGCGAAGCTGTCCAAATACATACAAGCGAGAGTGTGGGAGGATCGAGATGGTTGTAAAGGAGCCGAGAAAAGCCGCGCCTCGGCCACGGCGGGGCAGGACTGAGACGCAGACTGAGCTCGCGGCCATAAAACGCGAGATAGAGGTGTCTCAAGAAGAGGCCGATTCTAGGACCGATGAGCTCATCCGACTGCGAGAGGATAGTATCCGCCAGGCGGTCAAGGATGTTGGCGTTGAGACTGTTGTACAAAAAATTTCCGGGCTTGGGCTCGAGGTTTCACGCTCGCTGGCCCGTCTCTCCGAGAAGCTAACAGAGGAGGTGACGCTTCTCGCAACCGTTCAGGAAGCTGTGGCACTCGAGCGGGCCGAGCTGGAACGGCTTCATAAGATCGATGTAGCGGCAACAGCGCTTGCCCAGCTCGTCCAAGACCATGCGCGCGAGAAAGAGCGGCTCGACGCCGAGATGTCCGCCCAGCGCAAGGCTTGGCAGGACGAGTCCGCACGAAGTGAGCGCGAGCGTAAGGAGCAGGACGAGGCGCTGAAGAAACAGCGCCAACGCGAAATCGATGAATACGATTACCGCAAAACCCTCGAGCGCAAGAAGGCCCAGGACAATTATGACGAGGATAACCGAATCCGTGACAAGAAGAACCACGAAAAGCAGGAGGCTCTCGAGAAATCGTGGCAAGCGCGTGAGGCTGAATTAAAAGAGCAGGAGGGTGAACTGGCACGCCTACGGAGAGAGGTAGAGGCCTTCCCCGCATTACTGCAGAAGGACGTTGACGCCGCGACGCAGGCGGCGCGGAAGGAGGCGGAAGGCCAATTCGAGCATCAGATCGTTTTGATCAAGAAGGAGGCGGAGGCCGAGAAACGTTTGGCCGAATTGCGTGTCCAAACTCTGGAGGAGGCTTTAGTGCGAAGCACCTCCCAGATCGCGACGCTTGAGCGGCAGCTCGGGGAAGCCAAGCAACAGGTTCAAGACATCGCCGTCAAGGCCATCGAGGGTGCGTCGGGATCACAGGCGTTGTCGCACATCAATAAAATCGCGATGGAACAGGCCAAGAATCGGCCACCCGGATGAGGACTGGAACAATTCTGTCAACTGCGGAAGAAAAGCGCTCCGCTTTGGCCGAGTAAATAAAATGGGTAATCCCCCTGCTGTGCTGGGAGATAATTACACCGGGCCCGTTGGAGGAGTGCGCCCACATGTGACGCCATTCGCCTGATCCTGGCGCAGGCGGAGACGATCGAGCAGTTGACGTCGCAGC
>PLZT01000008.1 GCA_003152255.1 Methylocystaceae bacterium
TTTACCCTAAAAAGCACCACCGGACGGCTCCAATAACTTTACCGCAAAGTTAGAATGGCTTGTCCGTTTCGGGGGCGCTAAGATGCCTTCCAAGCTTCATTCCCACCTCCGCGTATCGAGTAGCGACGAGTTGAAAATTTTGTCTGATGACACTCACGACGACGCGATTGATCTGGTTGATCCGTCAGAATACGAGGACCTAGTTTCTCAATGAGTGATGGCACAGGTAATAGATCGACGCCTATTTCGCTTGGGCGGCAATAAGCTCAGTAATAACGCTGTTAATTAGTGCGCTGCCTTCCTGTATTAAGGCGAAAACTATTCCGCCTGATAGCAAGCCAAAGTCTATGTCATAGGCAACGTGTCTATTTCATTTTTTGAACGTGAATATATCTGGCATCCACATCGCAACGTAACTTATAAAATACGATGATATCAAAATTGATGCTATATATCCAATCACTATAATCGATAAGCTCCCAGTCTTTTTGCCGGTATACGTAATTGCAGACGCAACCATGACGTTCTTTATCAGATCAAAAAACCATTTGTTGAACTCTCTTATGATATCCCAAACTGGACTTGTTAGCTTTCGCACTCGGATGATTTGTTTCCACCAAGGGTCACGGGATTGTTCCTCTGTCATCGCGTTTCTCCCGCTTGATGATTGAGCCGGCTCATTGTCGAAGCATTGCCAGAATCAGCGCCTTAGAAACACGAAACACAGCATAGGAGGCGGGGCCGGCCCCGGCAAGCCGGGGAAAATCGGTTGCTTGGCGTCTTACCCCATCTCGCCTAATCCACCGACAGGTCATGACCGGCTATCGGCGTAACGGCCCCGATTTGGTGACTGGATTTCTCGCCCGGAACGGGGATGGCGGCGAAGACAATGGTGTCTACGCCGCTTCTTATCAAGCGTCTTAGTTGCTCAAATCGTGAACATGCTTATCTATAGGCGTGCAATGCTAAAGTGTCAGGGTTGTATTGTTACGATTCCGAAATCTATCGCATAGCCGATAGTAAATATAAATATCATAACTACTACGAATGCAATGGCCAAAACCAAGGTAGCGTCCCACAAAATATCTAATATGTATCTCCGGTCCCTATCCAATCGCTTGGTTGATTTTAACGCGGCGGGCATTGTCATGCTAGTTACTCCCCACACGTAGGGCCAACGGGTGCCGTTCTCGGCCCTAGAACAATAGAGGTCAGTGACTGAAGACGCGGTTAACAGCCTCCCGCCGGGGGAAATCCGGCTTGGATCGCTCTTGATGGGTCTCAAACGAGTTAAGGCCAATCAGGACGGGGGCAAAGATAGGCACGGTCGAGTTTGGTCACCACCACGTATGGCGACAGCGGGTCCTAGCTGGACCGGCAAATTTGCCGATCATCAACGACAGGTTCGCCCTAAAAATTCCAAAGACCGGAGAGTGTGAACATGGGGTCGCGACCCCTTGATTATTGGAACAGCCCAGAGACGGCGTATCACGTTGGGTTGTTTTGCGGCACTCTAGCCGCCTCTCTGCCTTAGCTGAACTTGTTTGGCGTGATCTTCTGCCCAGACTCTTTCACGCTCTTCATCCCTTTTTTGGTTTTTTTCCTCGGAGATTTCCATCGCGTTAGAGGAGTTTGAAATGTAGTAAAGTTTATCAGCAGCGTTTTCGACGTTGTTTTTAATTTCTTGAAGTATTTTTGAATCCTCCAGGCGATCCCTTGGAAAATTGTCCAATGAACGTGCTATGCGTGCTAATGTGTCATAGACTTTCGCCAGCAGGTAAGCTAATAGCGCGAGAACGACTAAGGTCACTATTTGGATGATGTCGCCCATCTTTAAACCCCTTCGGGTCCCTTTTTGCGTAAGTCTATCGCCAACCCAGTCTAAATTGCTCCGCTATTTACCAGGGAGTTTTTAGCTTCCCATGTGACGTTCGTCGTCGTGATAGTTGCTCATGATGTGGCAGGCCGACGGATGTCCCTTGCGGTACCGTAACCATAAACACACGTGTCACTGAATAGGTGGTTAAAGACCGCTCACCGGAAAAAATTTCGCCTTGAATCTGTCTCGATCAATCGCAAACGAGCCCACGGCAACCGGCATACGCCTAGTCCGGCAAATTTGCCGGTCATCACGACAGGTTCGCCCTAAAAATTCCAAAGACCGGAGAGTGTGAACATGGGGTCGCGACCCCACGATTATTGGATCAGCCCACCGGCCTAGGGTCACGTTGGGTCGTTGTTCGACGCCTATGGAGTCTTGACGCTGGCCAGGTCGAGGGAAATAAATTTGGGGGTATTTCTGGGGGCATCGTCGAAATCAAAATATGAATATCTTTAATATATTCAGCTAGTTAATTGCTAAATGCGACTCTAGTCATATACGCCGCTGACCTCGAACTTTTGCGCCGCGAAACTGCTCGTCGTGCTCGGCCACGGCGCGATGGCGGTGAAACTTTGCGCCATCAGCAGCACGGCGGGTTGAGGCCGCACGCCAAAGGTCAGATCGGCGCGGATTTCGTCGCCGTTCTGGCCGCGCGAGCGATAGCCGAGCTGCGCGTCGAGGAAGGCCGGGAAGCCCCATGTTTCCAGAGAGTGAAACATTTGCACCCGCGCGTCGACTTGCAGAAAGTCCCTCATGTCGAGATAAGTTTCGGCGCTATGCGAAGCGGCGCGGAGGCTGCCCTCCAGCGAAAAATAATAGCCTGCGATTTCGCCGAGCCGGAGGCGGGTGCCGATCGAGCCAAGCCCCAATCCGGCGTAACTCGGCGCCGGCGACGGCGAAAACGGCGCGGGCGCGCTGCTCGATCCCTGGAAATCCATGCCGCCGCCCTGGCCCACCAAAGTCAGCCAATCCGCGGCGCCATATTCGACATAGCCGTCGAGTTCGAATTTCCGATACGATGGAGTCTTGATCAGCCTTCCCTGCGAGTCGTAAGCGTTGCTCGCATTGGAGAAGGTGGTGGTGAGGATAGCCTGGCCCTCGCCTTCCGGAAAAAGCAGGGCGCCGGCGCGCGTCGGCGATCCGGCGAGAGCGGCGACAATAACTAAAACAACTCTGACGCCCTTGGACACGGAACCACTCGACGCATGGGCGCGACGACGCGCTGAAATGCAGCAAGTCTATTAAAAATTAACGTTTTGGCAACCATTTTCAAAAAGTCGCGTTTGATCGGGCTAGGGCCTGTTGAGAATCAGGAT
>PLZT01000441.1 GCA_003152255.1 Methylocystaceae bacterium
TCAGGGAACTAAACGACCCTGGGCGGAATCGTCACTGGAAAAACGTTGAGGCGATAGTAGAGATCCTCTCGGAATGTTCCTTTTTCCACCATTGCGATGAGATCACGATTGGTCGCGGCCAGTATTCTGAGATCCACCTTGATTTGCGCGTTGCCGCCAAAACGCTCGAAGGTCTTCTCTTGCAAAACGCGTAAAAGCTTGGCCTGTACGGCGAGCGTTAACTCCCCGACCTCGTCGAGAAAAATCGTGCCGCCATGAGCCTCTTCGAAACGGCCCTTGCGCGCGCCGACGGCGCCCGTGAACGAGCCCTTCTCATGTCCAAAGAGTTCGCTTTCGATCACGCTTTCTGGCAAGGCCGCGCAATTGAATTTGACAAATGGCCCCTTGGCCACATTGCTGTTGAAGTGAATGGCGCTCGCCACCAGTTCCTTGCCGACTCCGCTTTCGCCGAGAATGAGAACGGTGGTCTTCGTGCGCGTAACCTTTTCGATAAGCTTGTAAACATCCTGCATCGGCTTCGAATTGCCAATGATGTTTGAAGGCTTGAAGCGCGACTTGATCACGCTGCGCAACCTGCGATTCTCGTTCTCCAGAGCGACTTTTTCGACGTTCTCGACGAGATACAACTCAACGGCCTGGGCGGTCATGGTCGCGAGAATCGAGAGCACTTCGACGTCGAGCTTGAGCAACCGTGAATTATCGTAAATTCGTTCGGCGCTGATCGTTCCCAGAACCTTTTTGCTCCGCATGATCGGAACGCAAAGAAAGCTCAAGCGGCGATCCGACGCGGAGCGGCTTTGCGTGCGATCCAGAAAGGACGGCTCATCGCCGATGCGGGGAACGACGATCGCTTCCCCCGTCTCGACAACGCGCCCGGTGACGCCCTCTCCCAAAAAATATACGCCCTTCGCCTGTTCTTCCTCACTCAAGCCGAAGCTCTCGTGGATGAAGATATTTCCCGAGCCCGGTTCGAACAGGCTGACCATGGCGCGCACGACATTCATATGTGTTTTGAGCAATTCGAGCAAAACTCTGAGCGTCTCGGACAGATCCTCGGCCCCGTGCGCTATTCGGCTCATTTCGTTCATAAAGGGAAGGACGTTGGTTCGGCATTCGCCGAGATCACAGTCACAGGCGTGAGGCTCGAACGCCATGCCGTTTGGCTCCATCTTCAACATTGTCGGGCCGTTCTTGGCCTCGACGCACATGCCCTTCGTCACGGACACCGTCCCTCTTTGCCTCAATCAACCGTGGGAACAACTCTCACAGGCGCGCCGAGAACCTTCATCAAATGCCGCCTTACCCCACCCAAGGTTTGGCTAGCGAGCGAACAACTGACGCAGGCGCCCTTGAGTCGCACCCTGACCCATTGGCCCTCGACCGAGACAAGCTCGAGGTCACCGCCGTCAAGTTGCACGCCAGGGCGCATTTCCTCGATCGCCGCCGCGATCAGGTCCATGCGCTCACTCTCCGGCATGATGGAGCTTTGGTGTTCCGTTTGATGGTCCATGTGCGACAAATCCATCATATTCGCGTCCTTGGAGCGAGGCAGCGACCACGTTAGGCAAGTCGATTATATCACGCAAAGTTCATGCCAGGTGTTGCTTTTCGCGCTTCGCAATGATTCCCCGCGCCAATGCCGCATCGCGCCGCGCATTGTTGGTCGAAGGCGCCCAATCGGCGCGCGTGATGCGATCATTGGGTAGGCGCCGAGGAGCAGGCTTTTCCGCAACCGCATCCCGACGGCGCCGTCGAATGCCCTGGAGCCGCCTCTGGGTTTTCGAAGATGAAGCCCGAACCGTCGCCGCCCGGAGCGTAATCGACAGTGACCCCCACGAGCATTGGCATGTTCTCGGCGGCGACGAACAGACGAACCCCGCGGATTTCGATCACCGTGTCGTCCGGACCAGGATCGCTTTCGATGGCCATCTCGTAGTTTGGCCCGGAGCATCCACCGTTCGTGGCGGATATCCGCACGCCACCGGCGATTTTGCCTTCCCGTTGCAGGACGTTCTCAAGCGCGGCGATCGCTGGGCGCGTCAGGATAATCATGAATCGCTCCTTGGTTGAATGAATTGTGATCGCGGCCGCGGCGCCTCACGCCTTCACGCAGGTTGCATCGACGGGGCAGACATCGACGCAACGCGGCGTGTCGCCTTCGCATTCGGTGCATTTCGCCGCGTCGATAATATACGTGTCGCCCTTCATGCGGATGGCCGCGTTCGGACATTCGAATTCGCAGGCTCCGCAGACCGTGCATTGCGATGCGATAATTTTGTAACTCATGCCGACCTCCTGTTTGAACGAGCTGGCGTTACGCGCAAGCCGCGGCGCACTCGCGCGCGGATGCAAAGAAATCGGCGACAGCTGTTTCGATGAATTCAAAGGCGTAAGCGTCGCTCGCCTTTATGCCGGCGGCGTCTAATTCATCCTTCGGACATGCGCCGATCTTCGCGCAAAGCACGGCGTCGACGCCTTCCAAGGTGGTTACAAGGGACGATAACGAGGCGTCCTCTCCGAAACCGCCCTGACAATATGTATCATCCAGCTTGCGATGGCCAACGAAGCGCACACCGGCGTGATCGACCTCGTAGATTTGGAACTCGGTCGCGTGGCCGAAGTGCTGATTGATACGCCCGCCGCCCTTCGTGGCGACAGCGACCTGCAACGGTCGCCCCGCCGATGTATTCGCGAGAATATCGGTGCTCCTTTCCTTGGCGGCATGATGCTCGCCGCGCTGCCGCTCGACATGGACGCGATAGGCGTCGCGCTCGGAGGCGTCGAAGTCAATTTCGTCGGGGAGCAAAGCGAGTTGGAACTCCTGGCCACGATCTTCGCCGAGCAATCCCACCGCGTCGGCGCGGCATTGCCGGCAGTGCCGCATGAGTTTGGCGCCGCCTTCGCACGCGTCTTGAACCGTCTTCAATTCTTGCGCCGTCGGCCCACGCTGCCCGTTGAGGCCGAAATAGGTTCCGTGAGCTGGATCGGAAATGAGCGGCATGATGTTGTGAAGAAATGCGCCGCGGGCTTTGACCGCGCGATTGACATCAAGGAGATGCATATCGTTCACACCGGGGATCATCACCGAGTTGACCTTGACGAGCACCTTGCGCTCGGTGAGCATTTCGAGTCCGAGCATCTGCCGTTCATGCAGAATTCGCGCGGCCTCCAGGCCGGTGTGGCGCCGGTTCTTGTAAAATATCCAAGGATAGATTTTCGCGCCGATCTCTGGATCGACCATGTTGATCGTCACGGTCACATGGTCGATGTTCATGTTGACGATTTCGTCGACATGATCCGGCAGAGCAAGGCCGTTTGTCGAAAGACAGAGCTTGAGATCGGGTAGTAATTTCGCAACGGCGTCGAAGGTCGCCTTCGAGTGGCGCCAGTCGTAAAGAGCATTCCCGGGCCCCGCTATGCCGAGCACCGAAAGGTGCGGCACCTTCTGGGCGACAGCAAGAACTTTTCTCGCGCCTTGCTCGGGAGTAAGTCGCTCGGAGACGACCCCAG
>PLZT01000156.1 GCA_003152255.1 Methylocystaceae bacterium
CTGCGCGAGGCGATGGGGCTAAACGAGCGACAATTGCGTTTGTCGTTCCAGTCGCGGTTCGGACGGGCGAAATGGCTTGAGCCCTACACCGCCGACACAGTGGCCGAACTCGCCAAATCCGGCGTGAAGCGCCTCGCCATGATCGCGCCGGGCTTCTCGGCCGATTGTCTGGAAACCATTGAGGAATTGGGCGTCGACATCCGCGATCTGTTTTTGGAGGCCGGCGGCGAGAAATTCGCGCGCATTCCCTGTCTCAACGACGGAGAGGCGGGCATGCGGCTGCTTGCGACGCTGGCGCGACGCGAACTGGCGGGATGGGCTTAAAGAAAATTCGCCGCCAACACTTTCGTAACGAATACGCCGTGGATTTCCGCCGTGCCTGATTCGGACCGGCTTTGTCCTCGCGCCGCGCCATATTTCCCGTCGCGGGACGAATGTTCGCGCATTGCGTTAACGAACTGGCGACAACTTCGCTAGGCCGGGCTCCTTTTGCGCTGCGACGATTCGTAGGATCGCGGAACGGTCTCAGACGCCCCGAAAATGGTCCAGAGAATGACATGGGCGCTGGCTCAACACCATGGCGCGCGGTGGTTTGGGAGCCGTGGGATTAGCTATTGCCGGGGGTTGTTGTTTTAAATTATTGCAATCTATACGTGTTTTGTTAATATTCCGTTAGTGGCCGCGACGCCGGGCGGCGCCATCGTGGAGCCAGAAATGACGATCTTCGCGAATGAACGAGACAGTGAAAACATGTCGGTGGGAATAAGCGAGCCTGATCAGGACCGGCAAGCGGAGGAGAGGCGTATCCCAGGCGACGCGGACTTTAGATGCAAAAGCGGTTCGCTGGAACTCAACCGGCTCGAAGGCGGCGACGTGCTGGTCGTCAGCAAACTACATCCGGGTTTCGACGAGGAATGCGTCGACGATCTGACCAGGCTCTTATCCGCCGTTTCCGCGGGCCGGACCGCGCGTCCAAAATATCTGGTGTTCGATTTCGCGCATCGACGCGGGAGCGAAGCGAGCGGCTCGGTGGGATTCCAGAATCTGGTCGCCGCGAACTCGGAGCTTATCCTCGAGGCTCCAGTTATCACCGTCGCCTGGGTCCGCTCTTTCATGGCGGGCGCCGATTTCGAATTCGCGTGTCATTGCGCGATGTTGGTGGCCGAAAGGGGCGCCGTTTTCTCGTTCGACGGAGACCCCGACAGATTGTTCGGGCTCTATGCGTCGCTGGCGCCCAAAATTGGTTTGGTCAAAACTCAAGGGCTGATGGAGACTGGCGCCGTGCTCGGAGCAGAGGACATGCGCAATCTCATGCTCGCCAAGGATGTTGTCGAGCCAAGGCGCGGGCTCGCGGCCATGGGCGATTACATGCGGCAATGCGGCCGCCGTTACAACGCCGCTTACGCCATTTTTCGCGCGCAGAGGTCGGTAATGAACACGATCGGCTTTCCCGCGGAAGGGCGGACCCGCGCCTGAAGCGATCGTGGAACGCCGCCTTCAGGCGACGCTCGTGTTCTTGAAGGAATTCTCGGACGGGTCCAGCAAGGGCGTTAGTTCCTCGAGCGGCCTTGGCCGACTGAAAAGATACCCTTGTATCAAGAACACATTCTCTTTCACCAGGAGCGCGAGCTGCTCGTGCGTTTCGACGCCTTCCGCGACCAGTTCAATATCGAGGTCGCGCGACAAATGCGCGATGGCGCGCACGATCGCCAGCGTCTTGGGAGAGCCGACCAATTGAATCGTGAAGGAGCGATCGATTTTTATCTTGTTTATGGGAAACCGATTCAAATAGCCGAGACTGCTGTATCCCGTCCCGAAATCATCCAGCGACAGACGCAATCCCATCGCCCGGATCTGGGTGATTTTCCGTGACACCTCCGACGTATCCTGCATCAAAGTCGATTCAGTGATTTCCAGTTCGAGACGCGCCGGTTCTAGCCCCGAATCCGCGAGGGCGGCCGTGATCATGGATATGAGGTTCGGCGCCTGAAATTGGCGCGGCGCCAGGTTCACCGCGACTCGCACATGGGACGGCCACGACATGGCGTCGTGGCAAGCTTGACGCAGAACCAATTCTCCAATCTCGATGATCAACCCCGTCTCCTCGGCCAGGGGGATGAAGTCCGCCGGGGAAACCATGCCGCGCTCGGGATGCCGCCAGCGAACGAGAGCCTCGCAGCAACTCGCCCCACCCCGCCTGGTGTCGATGATTGGTTGATAGTGGACAGAGAATTCCTGGGCGCTCAGCGCCCTCCGCAAATCGGCCTCCATCCGATGCTTTTGCACCAGATCGTCCCGAAATTTCAGTTCGAACCAAACGGCTTCGCCCCGTCCATTCGACTTTGCCCGGTACATCGCGAGATCGCCGCACTTTAGCAACTCTTCCGGCGTCACCGCGTCGCGCGGCGCGACGGCGACCCCGATGCTGGCGCCAATGGTGATCGCATGGCCATCGACGACGTACGGCCGCCTGATGGAAGAGATGATGCGCTTGGCGATCATGTCGAGGTCCGCGTCGACCAATTTCTTGCTCGGCTGAAACAAAACGCAGAATTCGTCGCCGCCAAAACGCGAAACCATGTCCGTTTCGCGCACGCTCTCGCGCAATCGCTTCGCGACCTTGCACAGAAGCTGGTCGCCGATCGAATGACCAAGCGTGTCGTTGACTTCCTTGAACAGATCGAGATCGATGACCAGAATCGCCAGCGTTTCGCCGCGCTTGTCGATCCGATCGAGGTCGCGCGTCAATCTCTTTTGAAATTGTAGCCCATTCGAAAGGCCCGTCAGGGCGTCATAGTGAGCGATGCGTTCAATTTCCTTGGCCGCCTTTCGCTTCTCGGTCACGTCCTCGATCACGGTGACGAAGCCCCCTTCACCGGCGGGCTCGCAATGAAAGTCAAAAAGGCGATCGTTGAACTGCTGGGAAAAGACGCTTGCGAAAGGCAGCGCCACGTGCGCGGACCATTGGTCCCCGAACGCCTTGCTCTCGCCTTCGGACATATGCGAGCGCTTACCGATCGTCCAAGCAAGAACCTGAAGGCTGATGGGCGCCGTCACGCCGACAATTGAGAAAAATTCGATCATGCGGTGGTTCATCACCGTGATGATCGAACCGCCATCACCCATGCATAGCCCTTGCGCCATGCTATTGAGCGCCGCCTTGAAGCGATTTCGCTGAATTTTCGCGTCACGTGCGTTCGTCAAGGCGGTCACGAGATTCCTGTTGAGGAATCGGGTCGTCGATTTAATCGAAATCACTTCGAGAACAAGAATGAATGTTAGCCAGTGGTGCCTATGATCGGCGTCGATCGCCGTGACGAAGGCGAGCGGTCCACAAAGACCGATCAATTGCGCCAGAACAATTTTGGGACTGCCGGCGTTGCGCCCCGACAACGCGCCTACTCCCGCCATCATCGTGACAAAGCTGATCGTGAATGCAATGTCGATGTGATCGCGAACGAACAGAATCGCGACCGTGAGCCCAAGGGTCGTCACGAATGAGATGCCGCCGACCGCGTAATAGATCGGCGGAATCAAGGTTGAAGTGCA
>PLZT01000276.1 GCA_003152255.1 Methylocystaceae bacterium
TGGGCATGTGCGCCTGAAACCATCCCAACATGCGCGGCCTCTTTCCGCGGCGTGGTGTCACAAAATTGTCATAAACCAGCCGGGCCTCGGCTTAACTTGTTAAATGACGCCTGTAAAGCACGTAACGGCTGAGACAGGCTCCCGGAGATCGGCGAAATGTCGCGCCGGTTCACGGCGTCGCCAGACAAGATTCGCCAATTCGAATACGGAAGCGGACGCGCGGCCGAACCGGCGCGCGTCCGCCCGAAAATTCCAGCTCGCCTTTTTCGCGAATATCACCCGATGGATGATTCCGCCGAGCAGTCCGCCGCCCAGCGGCGCCGCCCAGAACAGCCAGAGTTGCTGCAAGGCCCAGCCGCCGACGAACAGCGCCTGCCCGGTGGAACGCGCGGGGTTGACGGAGGTGTTGTCGACCGGAATCGAAATGAGATGGATCAAGGTTAGCGCGAGTCCGATGGCGATGGGCGCGAAGCCGGCCGGCACGCGGCTTTCCGTCGAGCCGAGAATGATCAGCAAGAAGAACCCGGTCAAAATGGTCTCGATCAGGATCGCCGACAGGCGCGTATAGCCCGCGGGCGAGTGCTCGTCGAAGCCGTTGGCGGCGAAGCCGCCCGCGAGGGAGAAGTCTATGTTGCCGATAGCGATCGCATAAAGCGCGCCCGCGGCGACCACGGCGCCCGCGACCTGGATAATGATATAGGGGACGAGATCCTTCCACGAGAAGCGGCCCGCCACGGCAAGCCCGAGCGACACCGCCGGGTTGAAATGACCGCCGGATATGGGTCCGAAGGCATAGACGCCGGTCAGCACAGTCAGGCCGAAAGCCAGGGCGACACCCGCGAATCCGATCCCCAATTGGGGATAGGCCGCCGAAATCACCGCGCTGCCGCACCCGCCGAACGCCAGCCAAAAAGTTCCGAAAAACTCCGCCGCTAATCTGCGGCCTAAGTTATATTCCATAAGCAGCCTCCATATTTAGCGTCTTTTCAACGATGAGCGCGCGACGAATCCATCGAAGCGCGCAATGAAATCATAGCAGCGATTCAAGAGTAAATGGCGGCGAACGAAAACCGCCCCCGATGAAAATAATTCTTCGCGTGAATTTTGGCGGCCCCGGCAGGATTCGAACCCGCGACCTTCGCGGAGCGGATTTCGCGCAAAACCGAGCGAAAGTCCTTCCTCATGTCGAGAATGAGGGCATATTCCTTGACCGGCCGGCCGCCGAGGGCGTTCCCTCAATTTTGAGGAAAACCACGAAGACTTGCGCCCGCGAGTCGCTTTCCCAAGACCCGACGCCACGAAGCGGCCCGACCTCGGATGCACGGGCGGGCTGTTTTTTGCTTTTAACTCACCCGGTGTTGCGGATTTATCACACTGCTCCAAAAAGCAACTTTTGAGCAGCAATTCAGCAAGCTTTTCGTTCAAAAATCCACAATTCGCCGTTTATGCTCAATCAGTCGCTTGGGATGTTCAGACATGCCCGACGATGAGACGCAGCAGGAGTTTTGCCATGAAAAGGATTTTGTTCACCGTCAGCGCGATTGCGTTGGCGCTTTCGGTCGGAACGGCCATCGCGGCTGATCTTCCGATGCGCAAGGAAGCGCCGGTTTATGTTCCCCCGCCGCCGCCCCCGATGTGGACCGGTTTCTATGTGGGCCTTAACATCGGCGGCGGCTGGGACGCCAATGGCGGCCAGTCGGGCTACTCGGCCTACTATGATCCGAGATACGCGATTGGCGCGCCGGCCCCGACTGGCTTCGCGGGTGTCGGCCCCAACCTGTTCTTCCTTGGCAACGGCAATTCGCTCGGCAGCGCCGGCGGCGTCGTCGGCGGCGCTCAGGCCGGCTATAACTTCCAGTTTAATCAGTTCGTGATTGGCGCCGAGACCGACTTTCAGGGCTCCGGCATCAGCGGCCAGGGCAACAGTGGTTTTCCGACGCTCTTCCCGACCTTCTACGGCAATTCGGCCAATAACTACCTGACGCCCGTGGGCGCCCTCAACGGAGCCAACATCAACCTGGCTTGGTTCGGCACCGTGCGCGGCCGCGCCGGCTACCTCATCACCCCGACCTTGCTGCTCTACGGCACGGCGGGCTTCGCCTATGGGCAAGTGGACGCCTGGGGCTTGAGCAACACGCGCACCGGCTGGACCGCCGGCGGCGGCGTCGAGTGGCTGTTCGCGCCGCATTGGTCGGCGAAGGCCGAATATCTCTATGTCGACCTCGACAGCAATGGCGCGACCGGCACCTTCGGCTGGAACTACGGCTACCACTTCCATCCGGAGATCAACGTCGTGCGCGTTGGCGTGAACTACCTGTTCAACTTTGCCCCGCCGGCCCCGGTGGTCGCCAAATATTGATCACCCGCGGCGGAATTCGGACCTCCGCGGCAGAACTGATCGAGAAGGAGCCCGGCCCTTGCGGCCGGGCTTTTCTTTTGGCGCGATCGCCCCCCATTCCCGCCGCCCTATGCCCGCATCGTCGACGATTGAGTCGCCACTGGGAGCCTTGGGATTGCAGGCCGGCGATTTCGGGCGGGGCGAACCGGCGACAAGTGTCACGGCATTGCGTAATAAAACCTCGCCGACTGTTACCCGCATTGTTACCAGAACAGGACTTCTGACAAACGGCCGTCGACAAGCTACTGCGTAACTGCTTGATTTTAATGGCGACCCCGGCAGGATTCGAACCTGCGACCTTCTGCTTCGAAGGCAGTTGCTCTATCCAGCTGAGCTACGGAGCCGAAAGAAAACCCGCGGCGGACGCAGGCCAAAACAATTTTCGCGCGCCGCCAATTCCATATGGCGAAGCGGAACCCTGGCGACCCCGGCAGGATTCGAACCTGCGACCTACTGCTTAGAAGGCAGTTGCTCTATCCGGCTGAGCTACGGGGTCGAAACCACGTCCGTCGTCAATGCGTCCAAAGGCCGACGCGGTTGGTCTTGAAATTATCGGCATAGGACACGATGCGGCGCCAACCGGTCGCCGGCTTGGGCTCCTCGACGCGATAAGGAAGCCCATTGCGCTCGGCGTAGGCGATCGCCTCTTCCTTGGAGTCGAAGGTGAGCTTGATTTGCGACTTCATATCCGACGACGACGTCCAGCCCATCAAGGGATCGGCGGCGCGGGGGGACTCGGGTTCGTAGCGCAGCACCCAAGGGTGCTTGACGCCCGGAGCCGATTGCGTGGCGCTCGCGGCGGGACAAAATATGCGTGCGGTCATGTGGCCTCGCGTTCATCTTTTTGCTTGCGGCCCGCGGACACAACAACGACCGCGGCGGTATCTTGATTGGTCGGGGCAGCAGGATTCGAACCTGCGACCTGAAGTACCCAAAACTTCCGCGCTACCGGGCTGCGCTATACCCCGATGAGCGACCATGCGATGCGCGGCCGCTTGTTGCTCCTGAACGAACTTCGCTACCATGCTCGCGCCGCTCCCACAAGCGACGCGAACGGGTCTTTTAGGGTTTGAAGCGCGGATGCCGAACCTGGTCGCCGACATCGAGCCCTATCGCCCGCGCGGCGCCCGCGTTAAGCTCGATCACCGCGAAGGCCGGCGGTCCGGAGGGAATGATGGTTTCCGACATCGGGACCGCGTCCCGCGCGACGCTCGTCACGCGGCCCTTGCGAGAGACGAAGACCATATCCAGCGGGATATATGTGTTCTTCATCCACATGCTGACCGGTTGTTCGCTAGGGAACGTGAACAGCATGCCGTGGTCTCGCGGCATCGAGCGGCGATACATCAGCCCGACCTCGCGCTCCCGCTCCGTGCGCGCCACCTCGATCTCGAACCGATGCGCGCCCGTCGCCGTGACGAACTCCAGGNNGGACCATCGCCGTAGCGCACCAGGACGCTGTCGCCCGGCTTCAACTCGGCGAGGCCGTAACGGCGGACGGTTTCCATGTGCAGAAAAATGTCCTCTGTCCCCTCCCCGCGCGTGAGGAAGCCGAAGCCTTTGATTCGATTGAACCATTTGACGATGGCGATTTCATAGCCGCCGACGGGGGTCACTTGGACATGCGTGCGTCCGGCCAGGGACTGCGAGGGATGCACGGCCGTCGTCTCGTCCATCGTGACAATGCGAAACACCTGCAGGCCCTTGGCGCGCAACTGCGCCTCGCAGACGACGCGGGCACCTTCCTGCGCGGTTTGGTAACCGCAGCGCCGCAGCGTCGTCACATGCAATAAGATATCCGCCGAGCCGTCGTCCGGCACGATGAACCCATAGCCCTTGGCGACGTCAAACCATTTGATCGCGCCAGCCACTTCGATAAGATCAAGTCCAGCCTCGTCGCCTTCCGAACCAGAGGACAATGCGCCAAACTCATCCTGAAAACCAGATTTAGCTCCCAACTGACCAACCCCCCTGCTGATCCAGAGCAAGACGATTCAGGCGACGGCGCCAAAGCCCATCCCGAATCGACGCCGCGTCGATGAATCACTAAGGTAAAGATACCATTCGCAGCGGCGCATCCAACCGAGTTTTTTCATTATTCACGCTTTGTTGTGGACAGATCGCCCGAAATTTGCGCGATTGGCGGCGTTACGATAAACGCCTCAAGGAGCAACGCGACGGATTGCATTGCCCTTTGCCGTCGCGCCGACGAAGTATGCGAGCCAATCAATATCGCGAGCCGCGCTTGCGCGAGGTCAAGGCGACGTTAGCCGCGCGATTGATGTTTGCAAAAGATGAACGCCCAAGCAAAAGCTGGAGCCAGCCATGACCGTTCCGCCGAACGCCGTATCATCTCTTTCGCGGTCGCAAGCACAGGATGCGCCTTCCGACGGCGCCTCAACCGATTTGATCGCGCTCTCGGCGGCGCGCGAGAACGAGCGTTTCGCGCTTCACTCCAAATATCTCAACGAAATGTGGGTTCGCGTTCTGAAGACGATCGGCTACGACGTTGGTTTTACGCGCGGCGTCGGGGCTTATCTTTATGACCGCGCGGGCGACCGTTATCTCGATTTGCTGAGCGGTTGGGGCGTGTTCGCGCTCGGCCGTAACCATCCGACGATCCGCGACGCGCTGATCAATGTGATCGCCGGCGATTTGCCTAATCTCGTTCAGCTCGACGTTTCCGTGCTCGCCGGCGTGCTGGCGGAGCGATTGCTCAAGCGAACGCCATGGCTCGATAAGGCGTTCTTCGCCAACTCCGGCGCGGAATCGATCGAGGCGGCGATCAAATTCGCGCGCTACGCGACCGGCCGATCGGCCGTCGTGCATTGCTCTCACTCCTTCCATGGCCTCACCTATGGCGCGCTGTCGATGAATGGCGACGCTATCTTCAAACAGGGCTTTGGACCACTCGTTCCCGACGCGCGCGAAGTTCCGTTCGACGATCTCCCGGCGCTTGAAGAAGCGTTGCGCCGCCGCGACGTCGCTGCGTTTTTCGTTGAGCCGATCCAGGGCAAGGGCGTCAACATTCCGCATGACGATTACCTCAAGGGCGTCGCCGACCTCTGCCGCAAATATGGGACGCTGTTCGTCGCCGACGAGATTCAAACTGGCGTCGGCCGCACCGGCGCCTTTCTGGCCATCGATCATTACGGCGTCGAACCGGACATGGTGGTGCTGGCCAAGGCGCTTTCGGGCGGCCACGTGCCGGTCGGAGTCGTTCTCACGCGCAAATGGATTTTCGACAAGATATTCGACCGCATGGACCGCGCCGTCGTGCACGGCTCCACCTTCTCCAAGAACGATCTCGCCATGGCCGCGGGCATCGCGACGCTGGAAGTGCTCGAACAGGAAAAAGTGATCGAGAACGCCGCCGCGAAGGGCGCGCGGCTGCTCGCATCCTTCCGCAAGATGGCGGAAAAATACGAACTCGTCGCCGACGCCCGCGGCAAGGGGTTGATGATCGGCGTGGAGTTCGGGCCGCCGAAATCGTTCAAGCTGAAGGCCGCCTGGAATCTGCTGGAGACGGTGAACTCCGGGCTATTCTGTCAGCTCATCAGCATTCCGCTGTTCCGCGATCACAAGGTGCTGACGCAGGTTGCCGGCCACGGGAATCACACGATCAAATTGCTGCCGCCGCTGAACATCAGCGACGCGGATTGCGACTGGGTCGAAACCTCCTTCGACGCGGTGATCGCCGACGCGCATAAAGCGCCTTCGGCGGTCTGGTCGCTCGGCAAGACGCTGGCCGAACACGCGATCAAGGCGCGCATGAGCGGCTGAGTTCCGCAAACCGCGTTAATCATCCCGAAGACTAAACCGACCGGGTCCAATGGGCGCGGGGTTAAGGAACATTAATTGTCCTATGTCGTCGAGGCGCCGCTCGGGCGTCCCGAAATCGCGCGACTTCCGCCGTTCGAGCCGGCAGGCGCCCCGATACGACACGAAAGGGCAAGGACATGCGTCTCAATTCGAAACTCAAGGCCGCTTGTTTGGCCGGCGTGACGGTGGTCGCGACGCTGGCCGCCGGCGAGGCGCTCGCGGGCGGACGCGGAGGCGGACGCGGCGGCTGGGGTGGAGGCGGCCATGCCATCGGTCGCGCCGCGGCCGGTGGCCATTGGGGCGACCGGGTCGGTGTCGGCCATCGCGCGAGCGGGTCGCCTTTCGCCAGCGGATACGCCCTCAACAGGGCTTATCACGGCCGATATGGCGATTATGGTGGTTATGGCGGCGGCGACTATTGGGGCGGCTATTACGGCGGCGGCGGCGTTTATTACGGCGACGCGGACTATGGATATGGCTATGGCGGCTATGGCGACGATTACGCCGGCGGTGTTCCAGCGGCCTACAGCGCCTTGACCTATCCGTCGAGTTATCAGCGGATCTACCAGGTTCCGACCACGGTCTGTCAGCCGGCCGCGCACACGAGCTATGTGCCAGTGACGACCTATCAGGCCAACCAGCACATCATCTATCTCCCGGCGCAATAACGCGCGACGCGCGGGCGTCGCGACTGCGAAACACGTCATTGAGAACGAAAAAGCCCTCGGTCGCGCATGACCGGGGGCTTTTCAATTATGTTTCGGCGTAACGCGGGCGTCGTCAGCCTTTCGGCGTGACTTCGTTCGTATAATCCTCGATCAACTGGCGAGAGATCGCTCCCGGCGTGAACTTATAAAAGCCGGCTTCGGCGACCGGCGTGACTTCCGCGCCCGTGCCGCAGATGAAACATTCCTCGAAGCCGGGGAGTTCGTCCGGCATGATGCGTCGTTCGACGACCGGAATCGAGCGCCGCTTGGCCAGCTCGATCACCGTGCGGCGCGTAATGCCGTCGAGAAAACAATCGGCGATCGGCGTATGAAGCGCGCCGTCCTTCACGAAGAATATATTGGCGCCCGTGCATTCGGCGACGCGGCCCAGCCAATCGTACATCAGCGCGTCGGCATAGCCGCGCCGCTCCGCCCGATGTTTCGAGATGGTGCAGATCATATAGAGGCCGGCGGCCTTCGCCAGGGACGGCTCCGTTTGGGGGTCGGGCCGACGGTATTCGGCGATGTCGAGGCGGATGCCCTTCATCTTCGTTTCGACGTCGAACATGCTCGGCCATTCCCACACCGCGATGGCGACATTGATCGTGGAGTTTTGCGCCGCCACCGCCATCATTTCGCTGCCGCGCCAAGCCACGGGGCGCACATAGCAGTTTGGCAAGCCGTTGGCCTTCACCGTCGCGTCCTTGGCGGCCTCGATTTCCTCGACGCTGTAGGGAATCTCGAAATCGAGAATTCGCGCCGAGCGATGGAAACGCTCGGAATGCTCGCGCGACTTGAAAATCACGCCGCCATAAGCGCGCTCGCCCTCGAAGACGCTGGAAGCGTAATGCAACCCGTGCGAGAGCACGTGCAGCTTCGCTTCGCGCCAAGGAACAAGCGCGCCATTGTACCAGATGTGGCCATCGCGCTGATCGAAGGGCGGAAGGGACATTTTCTATCTCCGGGGAAGCGCGTTTTGGCCATGATCGACCCGGCGCGGCGCGTTAGAGCACTAGCTATCGCTCGAAAATATGTCAATATAGCTGACGTAACCGGCCCGCCGGTCGTCGGCAGGACCGTCGTTTGAGCGCTATTTGCTGGAGCTTCGCGCCTCGATGGCGCGGACGCTGATGGAGCGAGACCCCGCGTGAACGAGGCGTCGCCCGTGAATTCCGCCTCCGCCAAGGCGTTGCGCTCCGGCGGCGATCCGCCGACGCCGGATTTCGCGCCGGAGAGCGACGACGCGATTTTCGACATGATGGAGCTGTTTTTTTTCGCCTATAGAGACTTCGTGAAGGACGCGGACCGTCTGTTGGAGAAATATAAATTCGGCCGCGCGCACCACAGGGTGCTGCATTTCGTCGACAGGCGCCCGGGCCTCGCCATCGCGGCGCTGCTCGACATTCTCAAGATCACCAAGCAAAGCCTCAACCGCGTCCTCAAGCAATTGCTCGACGGCGGTTTCGTCGAGGCGCGCGAGGGCGCGAACGACAGGCGCCAACGGCTTCTTTACACAAGCGCCGAGGGCGCGGCGCTGGCGCGGGAGCTGGCCCGTCTACAATCGGCCAGATTCGTGCGCGTTCTGAGCGGACTTTCCCCCGACGCGCGACGCTCGGCGACGGAATTCCTGCTGGCGATGATCGATCAAGACGAACGCACCAGCGTCCGGGCGCATCTTCGCATCGCGGCCACGGCGCCCCCGGTCGGCGAGGAGAGCCCGCCGTGACGCAACTCGCCGCTCCGGAGGTCGACGCGCCCCATATTCTCGTGGTCGACGACGACAAGAGGATTCGCGCTCTGCTGTCCCGCTTTCTGATTGGCGAAGGCTATCGCGTCAGCGCCGCCGCCAGCGCCGCCGAGGCGACCGCGCGGCTGCGCGACCTGCTGTTCGACTTGATTGTTCTCGACGTGATGATGCCGGGCGAAAGCGGCGTGCAATTCGCGGCGAGGCTGCGCGACGGCGCCTCGCCGCTCCGCGACGCGCCAATATTNNCCGCGAGAACTCGCCCTGCGCATCGCCTGCATACTACGGCGCACGCGCGGGCGGGACGCAAGCCCGCGGCGCCTGGTCGGCTTTGGCGATTTTCGGTTCGATGTCGAAAAGGGCCTGCTCACGCGCGGGGACCAGCCGATCCATCTGACGACGCGCGAGCGCGAGCTGTTGCGCTTGCTGGCGGGCGGCGCCGTGGTCTCGCGCCGGACGCTGGCGCCCCGCGCCGGGGTCGACACGGAAGCGAACGAGCGCAGCGTCGATGTCGAGATCGGCCGCCTGCGACGTAAGATTGACGGCGGCGCGCATTGCCTTCAGACAGTGCGGGGACAAGGCTATCGCCTGATCGTCGATGGCGAGGGTCACAACACGTTCGAACACGGGGCGCCGCCATGAGCATGGGACTTCTCGACGCGTTCACCGCGCTGCGCCGCTTGTGGCGCCGCTTCGCCGGCTGGCTGCATGAGCGCATGCCCAAGGGGCTCTATGCCCGCGCGCTGCTGATCCTGATCCTGCCCATCGTTCTGCTGCAATCGGCCGTGGCCTATGTCTACATGGAGCGGCACTGGGAGGCGATCACCGACCGGCTGTCGGCCGCCGTGGCGCGCGACGTGGCGGCGGTCGCGGATGTGTACTCCAGTTTCCCGCAGGATACTGGGCACGATATTCTCTCGCGCATCGCCGGCGTGGATCTCAACATGCAAGTGGTCGTGCTCGGCAAGCAAGCCCTGCCAGCGCCGACGCCGAAACCCTTCTTCTCGCTGCTCGACTACACGCTCACCCGCGAACTCAGGCGCCACCTGACGCATCCCTTTTGGATCGACACGACCAAGGGCTCCAACCTCGTCGAAATAAGGGTTCAACTCGACGATACCACGTTGCAAATATTGACGACGCGCACGCAGGCCTATGCGTCCAATTCGCATATCTTCTTCATCTGGACCACGGTCGCCTCCGTGGTCATTCTCGCGATCGCCACCTCGTTCCTGCGCAACCAGATCCGCCCGATCCTGCGGCTGGCGAGGGCCGCCGAGGAGTTCGGCAAGGGTCGCGATGTGGCCTTCAGTCCGCGCGGCGCGCGCGAGGTGCGCCAAGCCGGCGCCGCCTTCGTCGAGATGAAGCGGC
>PLZT01000736.1 GCA_003152255.1 Methylocystaceae bacterium
TAATTGATTACAGGCCCTAGCATCAATAGCTATTTCGACGAAATTCTGAGCTTTAGCCCTGGCGCCTCCATCACCCAACGTAGTTCCCTCGACGATGACGCCGGCTACGTCCGCGAGATGTTCGGCACGCGCTGGCTGGGAAAGCCGTTCGTCGTAACCGAATATGGTCACGTTTTTTGGAACAGCTTCCGGCGCGAGGCAGGTCTTCTGGTCCCGGCGTACGCGGCTTTGCAAGATTGGGACATTCTGTGTCTGCACGGCGCCGGTGCGATTGATCTCACTTTCAATCAGCCTTGGGCGCAAAAACGCTCCCTCATGCCATATGGCGTCGGACTCGACCCCATAACGCGCGCCGACGAAACCCTGGCGGCTCTATTGTTCCGTCGCGGTGACGTTTCGGCGGCGCGGACGACGGTGGCGATCCCGTTTGGACGACCCCAGGATATGCTCAACTCGGGTCAAGGCGCCATCTCCTCGAGCTTGACCACTCTTGGTCTGATTTCACGCATTGGCCTCGATCGGGTGGACGCGCCGGCCAGCCGATCCGATATCCAACTCCCTTTGCTGGGTTCGGCCTCCCCCGAAAAATCATCCCTGAGGTTTGGAAATCGACCCGCCTCGCCGTCTCGCGACCCTCGGGATGATCGCCTGGCCGAGAATATCTCCAAACTTCGGCTAGCGGGAGTAATCTCCGCTCAAAATCAGACAAACGCCAGCGCCCGGGTCTATCAAAGCGACACCAACGAGATTCTTGTGGACGCCCCTCAACGGTTGGCGCGCGTCATTACGCCTAGAACCGAAGCTATAAGCTTCGAGAAAATTTCATCGCCCTATGTTCTGGGCGCTCTGACAATCGACGCCGCCAGCGGCCGGCCTTGGTCGCACTGAGTTCATTGGACGGAGAAACGATAGAAAAGAGCGCGCATCTGCTGTTGATTTTCGCGACAGACGCGCGAAACACCGATATGAAGTTCCGCGACGACGACCAACGAACAATCGAGTCTTACGGACATTTTCCGGTGTTGATAAAACACGAGCGCGTGCGACTCCGCATCAATCCGGCGGCTGTCGGCTCCTGGTCGCTGACCTCGCTTCATCTCAATGGAGAAATAGGCGATCCGCTGGAAGTCGCCGCGGATGGCTCAAGGTTGACATTCACGCTCGATAATACCGCGACGAGGCACGGGCCTACGACCTTCTTCAGACTCGATCGTCGCTCGTAATAGCCGCCAACCCAATGCCATGGAAATGAGGCGAACATGTATCAAAACCCGGATAACTTGCCTCTCGTGGCGGCGACCAAGACCGTAGCGGCGACCAAGACGGATTTCGACCAAGGAAACACTTTGACTGAAGTCGGCCTCAGTCTTTGGCGTGGGAAATGGTTGATTATTCTTTCCATGGTTTTATCCGCGTCTTGCGCTTCCCTTTATTTGTCCGTCGCACAGCCGAGATACACAGCGGCGATTCAGCTCTTGATCGACGCGGCCGACCTGCAGGTTCTGGAAAATCCGCTGCAGTCCCAGACGCAGTTGAACGACTCCGCGGTGATCGCCAATGTCGAAAACCAACTCCAGATTTTGACGTCCGGCGGCGTCCTGTTGCGCGTGATCGAGACGCAACAACTTAATCAAGATGAAGAATTTACAACGGGCCTCATGCGTGACGACTTTCCAGCGGATGCTTCGACCTTGACGGCGCTGCGAAATTTGTCGCGCCAGGTCAACGCCAAGCGAACCGAACGCAGTTATATCGTCACTCTCGAGGTGACGACGCGCCAACGTGAAAAATCGGTTCGAATCGCCAATGCAATCGTGGAAGCCTTCCACGAAGAGCAAGCCAAATCTCAACAGGCCATTGTGAGGCGTGTCACGGAAACCCTCAACGAACAGTTGGCCACGCTGAAACAGCAAGTCGCGGCGGCGGAGCAGCGCATCGCTGACTTTAAACAGCAAAATCTCGCAAGTTCGCTCAATGATCAATCGACCACGTTGAAACAGCAAGTTGTCGCCGCGGAACAGCGCATCGTGGACTTTAGGCAGCAAAGCGGCGCGCCTCAAGCCGGCCTTTCAGGCCGCGTGAGCGACCCGATCGCTCTGATTGGCCCACAGCTTCAGCCCTCGGCGCGAGACGGCGCAAAGCTCGATGACAGCGGCAATCAAAGCCGCGACACGCTTGCCGCGGCCAAAGATCTCGACGAGGTGGTGGACAATGCTCGGAAATTGACAAACGACAATAAGAGAGCCCTGGATCTTGGCGAGTTCGAGCACGACCTTCAGGCCATCAGATCCATTTACGAAAAATACCAAATGCGCGCGCTGGAACTGACAGCCCGTCAGAAGCTCGACATGACGAACTTTCGCGTTATCTCGCCAGCCCTATCCATAGGACCCAGAAGTTGGCCGCCGCCGGCCCTGGTCGTGGTGGCCGCCGCCTCGCTCCTTGGAGCATTGCTGGGTTCCGTCGTGGTCTACCTGCGTCAGGCCATGATCTTGCGCTCGAGGCGTGAACTTTGAGGCGACGAGATCGGCAATGATTAAATCGACGATCGCTTTATCAGAACGGATTACGCTGGGAGGTATCCGTGTGGATACGCTCGCGAGGAGCGTGCTTTTTATCGCCGCTTATCTATTCTTTTGGATTTCAGCAACCCCGTTTCGTGATCTGTCCGATCCGGTTGTCTTGGAGCCCATCAGCTCCTCTGGAATCCTTAGTCAAGCGCTCGCGCTGAGCCTTGGCGGCCTATCGGTTCTGTTCATTTATAGGTGCCATGAGCGTCGACTCGGGCCTCTTTTCACGCCGATCCTAATCGCTATCCTGATTTGGTTCGGATTAACCGTCCTGCGGTCGGCGCATCCCGATATCGCCGGGCGTCGCTACTGCCTCGCGCTGATTGAAATCGCGATCGCCATGGCGTCGTTACTGTTGCCGCGAAATGAGCGTCACTTCGGCGACCTCCTCGCCGTTTCGACGCTGATCTTTCTGCTCGTGTGCTATCTCGGCGTCGTGTTTTTTCCCCAATTGTCGGTACATCAATACGCCGACTTGCTGGAGCCGCAACTCGCGGGTGCATGGCGAGGGCCGCTCCTCCATAAGAACGTGGCCGGGGCCGCGATGGCGATCAGTGTTTTCATCGGTCTGTATGTCGCCAAGACGCGCAATTTGCTGATCGGCGGCCTCATCGTCGCTCTCTCCGTCATTTTCCTCGCTTTCACCTTGTCGAAGACCTGCATTGTGCTTTTGCCGCTCATATTGGCGATGAGCGAAGGCTTCATAGCAAGACACGGCTCGCGCTGGCGTCTCGTGTTGATGTTCGGCGGCCTCTTTCTGATCAATCTGGCGACTCTCGGCTCGGTCCTTTTTGTCCCCGTGCAAAATCTCCTCGAAGGGATCATGGCTGATCCGTCGTACACCAACCGTGACGACATCTGGCGCTTCGCTTTCGATCAATTGGCTAAAAACCCATGGATCGGCGCCGGCTTTCAAGCCTTTTGGCGCACCAACGAGGTAATTTATAGCGGCTCAAACATCGAGACTTGGGCAAATCAGGCAAGTGACGGCCACAACGACTACCTCGATGTGGCGCTGACGACAGGAATTCCTGGATTGCTCTTGACAATCATGTGGCTCGTCGTGTCGCCCGTCGAGGATATCCACCGTGGCTCGGCGTCCGGGAATGATCCGGCGCTCACCAAACTATTCGTGCGGATCTGGCTATTCAGCGTCATTCGGGCCTGTCTCGAAAGCTCTTTTTTCACCGGAGGCAACCCCTGTTGGTTCATGATGCTTGTTTCCATTTTCGGCTTACGACTTCAGGGCTCCCTGGTGCTGATTTCCGAGGCCTCGACGCAAAATAGGCCGGCGAAAATCGTCGGCGACGTGACAGTCCGCGACTGAATCCAGGTCGCGTCCGAGCCGAAATCCGCCGCTTGTTTCACGCCGTCACTGAATACCCCGCGTAGCTTCCGGCCCCATGTTGTTCCTGCTCAACGCAAGCGCGACACTCTGGCCACGAACTTTGAGGCAAATTGAAATGGATCCGCTCCGTCTATTGTCGATCAATAATTATTATTATCGCAGAGGCGGCGCGGAAGTCGTATTCTTGGAACATAACCGTATTTTCGAGGGACTGGGATGGGAAGTCGTGCCATTCTCCATGCGCCACCCCAAAAACCTGCCCACGCCCTGGCAAGACTATTTCGTCGAAGAGATCGAATTCGGCCGATCATACGGAATCGCGCGGAAAGCCCAACTTGCCGGACGCATCATCTATTCGAGGGAGGCGCGCGACCAGTTGGATCGCCTGCTCGAGAAAGCGAGGCCGCGCATTGCTCACGCCCATAATGTGTATCATCACATATCGCCGTCTATCTTTGGCGTGCTCAAGAGCGCCGGAATTCCAACGATCATGACCGTGCATGATCTCAAACTCGCTTGCCCCTCATATAAAATGTTGCTCGACGACCGGGTTTGCGAACGCTGCAAGGGAGGCCACATCTACAACGTCGCCTTGCATCGCTGCGTCAAAGGTTCCGCTGTCCTAAGCACTCTGGTCATGTTCGAGACGCTGGTCCATCGAACCTTGGGACTTTACAGCGACACGATTGATAAATTCGTGGCTCCAAGTCGTTTCTATATCGAAAAGCTGGTGGAGTGGGGCTGGCCTCGCGAGCGCTTCGCTTACATCCCTAATTTCGTGAACGCGGAATCCTTTTCGTTTGACCCTAAGATCGGGGAAGGATTTGTTTTCGCCGGACGTTTGAGCGGAGAGAAGGGGCTTGGCATCCTTATTCGCGCCGCGGCCCTTTCGCGTCAGCCACTCCTAATCGCCGGCGAGGGGCCGCAAGAAAAGGAGATGCGAATATTGGCGGATCGACTGGGCGCCGACGTCCGCTTTTTTGGGATGCTTGGACGTGTCGAACTCCGGGAGCTCATCCGTTCTGCGCGCGCACTGGTTCTCCCCTCGCTCTGGTTCGAGAATGCGCCGATCAGCGTGCTTGAGGCTTATGCGCTGGGCCGCCCTGTCATAGCTTCCAGAATCGGCGGTCTCCCCGAGCTTATCCGAGAAGGAGAAACGGGAGAGACCTTTTGCGCGGGTGACGTCGAGAGCCTTGCCGCGACACTCGAGCGCTTCGCGGCTACGCCCAAACCGCGATTGGCCGGGATGGGGGCGGCGGGACGCGCCTGGGTCGAAGATGAATTCAGCGAGACCGCATATCGCGACCGGATGTCCGAGCTTTATGCCTCTGTCCTCCCAAAAGCCGGGCGATAGCGGTTTTCGCCGCGCGGAAGCTTCGCCCTGGCCTCTTCATCCGCGCCATCGACGCGACGCGGGCAAGGGCGAAGACCGGCCTAGCCGACATCGCCTATATCGTCACGAGGCCCATCTGGCTGAAAACACGGACCTGGTGGCGGCATAGCCCCAAATCCCGCCGTCAACGCGGAACCTGCCTCGGGCTGAAACCTCAATCTCGCGCGGATCCCCCTGAAGAGGGCACGCTCAACGTTTCGCCACCGTCACAAAAGCGATCCCTGGAAGTGTTCGAGCTGGAATCGTCAAACTGCGAGCATCAGACTTTATGACACGGTAAAACTAGCGGTTCCGCCACCATACAACGTTCCAATTCACGTCACCATAACTGATCGAAGCTCGCTCGGACGCCGGTATGTGTTTGAAATAAGGGTCCAAGCGTTCCGCGTATCCTTGCCAATAGCTAAGGATACAGGCGTCGCCGAGCGCGGACATGCGTTCTAGAACTTTTTCGATCTCGCTAGTGGATCGAATCTAAC
>PLZT01000343.1 GCA_003152255.1 Methylocystaceae bacterium
ATGAGCGTCCCTACCGGGAATTCCGCGCACCGCCATTTAGCAGATTGAGGCTTCAGCGATTTCAATCTCTTGGGCATCCGTGAGCAATCGTTGGCCGCAGCGGAGGCCGCGCGCACAGCGACGGGGACGTTGACGACTGACCAAATTGCGTGTGAGGTGCGCCTCGCCTTCGGCATCAAAAATGCTCGTATCACGCTTGTAAGAGAACAAGAATGTTCAAATATATTGGCGATCAGGCGGACAGGTTGAGCGGTGGCTTGGTCGGCGCAACCTTAGGTGTGGTTTTTTCAATGTCGGCAAAGTCCATCGGAGGCGCAACAGCATTCTTGGTTACATTTTTTACGCTCTTTTGTCTTCAAAGACTACCACGGTATTTAGCGCGAGAAAGAAATAACAATGGAATGCGGCGCGCGTTTTTGATTTATGTTATTTTCTTTGGTTTGTGGCTAGGGGCAACGATTTACTTTTGTAATTTGAACGTGTTTCAGGAGGGATGGAGTGCAGAAGTCATAGATTTGCGCGTTTTGTTAGCGCTATTTACGCTTTTGATAGCTAGCGTGGTTTCCATAGTATCGGCAACCATCGAGGGAATCGAATAGGGAGGAGTATGCGATATGGACAATGCCTTTGGTGCTTGGGCAGTCGCAGCAGTGGTTCTCGCTGGCGGCGGAGTGATGATCCTGTTGGTCAGACATTGGACGGGGGCGTCAGTCGCAGAGATTCTATTCAAGTGGGATCCGCGAGAGGCGAGAAAGAGTTCGTCGCGCACGGCTCAATTAATTGAACGCGATGAAGGCAGCCAAAGCGGTCTCGAACCGGCGCTAATACGCGCGCGACGACACTCTGAGGTCTTAGCAAAGGCTGCCAAGAGTTTTGAGATGGCGCGCAGACTAGCCGCGTCGAAAGAGGCGTTTTCATCGTTCACTCCGCCTACGCGAGCAATCGAAATAGGAGAGCACAAACTCGCTTCCTTAAGTAATGTCTACAACGCGCACCGACTTAAAGGGCTTGAACGGCGACACTATCATTCTAAGCAAGCTCGTCACGCTACTTTAGCGTCGATCGACGGACGACCAGATCAGCAACAATCATCGAGAAACGGGGTCATGTCCCACTAAGAAGTGAAGGGTGGACTATTTCTATAGGAAATCCGCAGAATCACTTCTCAGAAGAAAACAAAGAGGTGGACGTTGAAAGCGCTTCCCAGCACGGGCTACATTGGCTTCGACGAACAATTGAAAGCCATCTTCGATCTCAATCCGCAGCGTGCCGAGGAAATAATTCGGGGGGCTAATGGCGACGTTCGCCAAATCGCGGACGAGATTAACAATGACGCTCTTCGCGCCGCGATAGCGCTTGAGGACGAGAAGCTTTTTCAGCAATTTGCAAGAGCGCATCCAAGCCAACTCGTTCCGATTTTAACAGAGGCTCGAGATATTACCCGTCGAATCTTTGGTAGTATCTTAAAAGATCAAGCAAAATTGAAAGAGATCGAGAACGCGATTGGTGATTGGCCACCAGAAGATTTCCAGAAATACTACGCTAATTTGGACATTATACAGGGGATACACACTTCGTCAGAGTGGATGATTTCTGATGGAGACGTAACGCCAAAGATAAGGGTTCATTTTACTTCAGGAAATGAGAGGATTATACTTAACTCTGCGCTTGATTGGGATGATCTTGTGTTCGTCGTATACCGACTTACGCAAGCGTTGCGAGAGGATATTGACAACTTAGGGCTGCTTACGCCCGAAAAAAGGTCAGAGTTTAACTTAAAGAATGAATATGGTGATCGCGTTGCGAAGAGGATTTCCCATATTCGGAAGGATATAGAAGTAATTCAAGAGAAGTTCTGCGAATTAGGTTTTTCTAAAAGCGATTTCGGATGTGACTAAGGCAGGGCGCGACGTAGGATAGGCCCTATTCCCGTCTGTGCAAATCTCAAGAATTTCGTTCCAAATTCAAGACATTGAAAAATCGACGTATTTTCTGTGCAAAACTCCGGTGCGGAATTTCTCGCTGATTTTGCGGCTTGGCGGAGACCGAGGGGACCACCGCTTCGCGCCAGGATCAAAAATCCAATTCGCCCGCTTCCGAAAGGTGCCCCGCGGTGACAGACTCTTTCGCGCCGGATAGACTGCTTTTCTTCGCGGCGACGTGGATTTGAGGCTGAACGCAATTGCAGGACGTCGCGCGGACCGCGCAAGAAGCTCTCCACTCCGACCAGGGCCGCGCGCCTTTTTTCGGGGCGTTGGCGCTTTCCTTTCGCGCTGCCGTCGCGGCGGCGATTGAAAAGGAGGTCGCGCTGCGGCGGCCCTTTTTGTGGACGCCGGTCGCCGCCGGCGCCGGGGCGCTGCTGTATTTTTCCGCCGACCACGAGCCCTCGCTTGCCTTCGCCCTGGCGCTGTTCGCGGCTTTCGCTTTCGGCGCCTTTCGCGCCCGCGAAACCCCGCGTTTTTTCGCGCCGCTGCTGCTTTTGGCCTGCGTTAGCGGCGGCTTTTTCTCGGCCTGCTGGCGCGCGGCGCGGGTCGACGCGCCGATCCTGCCGCGCATCGGAATCGGGTTTCTGACCGGCTTCGTCGAAGAGGTGGATTTGCGCCGCGCCGGCGCGCGTTTCGTGCTGCGCGTCGCCAGCGCCGAAGGATTGCCGGGCGAAGCGGCGCCGGCGCGCGTGCGGCTCACGACGCGCGGCGAGCCCAATTTCAAGGCGGGCGATTTCATCGCGCTTAAGGCGCGCCTGCTGCCGCCGGCCCACGCCTCGCTGCCCGGCGGCTACGACTTCGCCCGCGACGCCTTCTTTTTAGGGCTTGGCGCGGTGGGCAGCGCGCTGGGGCGGGTCGAAGTGATGCCGCCGCCCGATCCGGAGCCGCTGTCGTTGCGCTTTTTCGCCGCCGTCGACCGCGCCCGCAACGCGCTAGCGTTTCGCGTTTACAACGAGTTGCAGGGCGACGCGGGCGCCATCGCCGCCGCCATGGTGACTGGCAAGCGCGACTTTTTGTCTGATAACGCCAAGGAATTGATCCGCCGCGCCGGAATTTTTCATGTCGTGACAATTTCCGGCGTTCAAATGAGCTTGGTGGCCGGGATTTTTTTCGTCGGCCTGCGCCGGCTGTTCGCCTGTTCGCGAACTTTGGCGCTCAATTATCCGATCAAGAAATGGGCGGCGGCGTTGGCGATTTTCGCCGCGATTCTTTACGATCTCGGCACGGGCTCACGCGTTGGCGCCGAGCGGGCGCTGGTGATGACGCTGGTGATGCTCGTCGCCGTGTTGTTCGACCGGCCCGCCTTGTCGATGCGCAATCTCGCCTGGGCGGCGTTTTTCGTTTTGGCGTTCGAGCCCGAAGCTTTGCTGGGCGCAAGTTTCCAACTTTCCTTCGCCGCCGTCGCCGCGCTGATCGCGGTGTTCGAGGCCCGGGGTGAAAGCCGCGCGGCGATGCGCGACGGGCGGAGCATTGTGCGCGCGGATGGGTCGCCGATGCGCGTTTTTGCGCGTTTTTGGCGCGGCGTCTCGGCCGGACCGGGGGCGGCCCTGTTCGCCACCTTCTGCGCGACTTCGGCCACGGCCTCCTTCATGGCCAATGACTTCCATGAACTCAGCCCCTATGTCCTGATCGGCAACCCCTTGACCCTGGCCATCATCGAATTCTTCGCCGTGCCCTGCGCGTTGCTCGGCGCGGCGCTGTATCCGCTCGGGCTCGACGCATTTGGTGTGGCGCTATCTTGGGCTCGGCATCGACCTCATTACTTACCTCGCGAAGCTGATCGCCAGCGCGCCCGGCGCCGATTTTCCGGTGAAAAGCTTCGCACCCTGGGCGATATTCTTTCTCGCGCTGGCGTTGCTCTCGGCTGTTCTTTGGCGCAGCCTGCTGTTGCGGGCGACTGCCATTCCTTTACTCGTAATCGGTTTGATCGGCGCCTCGTCCTTTTCGGGCTTCGACCTCGCCGTGGGCGCGAACGGCGAGTCCGCGGCGGTGCGGCAGGCCGGCGGCGGTCTCGCGTTGCTTGGCCGCAAGCCCGACGGCTTCGCCGCGGAACAATGGCTGCGCGCCGACGCCGATTCTCGTTCGCCGCGCGATGCGGCGGGCGGCGTCGCTTGCGACGACTCCGGCTGCGTCGCACGCGCGATCGACGGCAAGCTGGTGGCGCTGGTCGAGAAACGCGAGGCGCTGATCGAGGATTGCGCCCGCGCCGCGATCGTGGTGACCCCGCTGTTCGCGCCGCAAGGCTGCGGCGCCCCGGTCGTGATCGACCGGCGCAGACTGGAGGAGACCGGCGCGATCACGCTGCGGCTGATCAGCGCGCGCGTCGAATGGACGACGGCGCGTTCGCGCGGGGAGGACCGGCCCTGGTCGCGCGCGCCGCGCCAGCGCCCCGGGCTTTTGCCGAGCGACGAGACGGAGCATGACGCGGGCGCCGAGGAAATTTCCGCGCAAGCCGAGCCGTGAGGTCGACCCGCGCATGGTCAATATTTCCGCAGCAGACTGATCAGCTTGCCCTGGATGCGGACGCGGTCGGGTCCGAAGATGCGGGTTTCATAGGCGGGATTGGCGGCCTCCAGCGCGATCGAGGCGCCGCGCTTGCGCAGGCGTTTCAGGGTCGCCTCCTCCTCGTCGATCAAAGCGACGACGATATCGCCGGTCTCGGCCTGATCCTGCTTCTTGATCACCACGGTGTCGCCGTCGAGAATGCCGGCCTCGATCATCGAATCGCCGCGCACTTCGAGCGCGAAATGTTCGCCGTTGGACAAGAGGTCGGGCGGCAGGCTGATGGTGTGGCTGCGCGACTGGATCGCCGAGATCGGCGTGCCGGCGGCGATGCGCCCCATCACGGGGATCGCGACCTGCTGATCCTCTAGTTCCTCCTGGCGTTCGTGCAAGGGGCGGACGCGGCCGAGATTGCCCTCGATGACGCTGGGCGAGAATTTGCGGGCGCGATTGGCGCTGGGCGGGGTCGAGGATTCGGGCAGGCGCAGCACTTCGAGCGCACGGGCCCGATTTGGCAGGCGGCGGATGAAGCCGCGCTCCTCGAGCGCTAGAATCAGCCGGTGAATCCCGGACTTCGAGCGCAAATCGAGCGCGTCCTTCATCTCGTCGAAGGAGGGCGGCACGCCGGTCTCCTTCAGCCGCTCGTGAATGAAACGCAAGAGATCGCTTTGTTTTTTCGTCAGCATCGCCAGAAATCTCCCGGGAGCCCGGTCGAATAGGGCTCCAACCGCCTGAGGGCGATCGTGGCCGCCGCTCATAAACAAATCATGAACGTCAGCATAATTGTTCGCGCTGCGTTCCGCAAGCGCATTCGAGATATGGGGTAAATTTCGACCGCTTGGCGCTGGAGGCGGAAATCACTGGGAATTCCGCACATAACTTTTGCGCAAGCCAATCCTTCGATATGTATACGGACGTTTTCATTGTGGAAATGCTGAATTTCGCACAGGCGAGGCTAAGAACCTGACTCGAAATTCA
>PLZT01000603.1 GCA_003152255.1 Methylocystaceae bacterium
CGGTCGAGCGCGGCGGGCGTCGCGCCGGAAGCGCGCGCCGCTTCGACATCCAGCGCGTTGGCGACAAGGATCGCGGCGCTGGCGCGGCGGATTTCGCGCGCCGCCGCGCGCAAGGCGGCGTCCTTGAACGCGCTCGGCGCGAGAGCGGCGGCCCGCGCGCCACGCCGCGCCGCGCGGCCGATTTCGGCCATCAGGCTTCGCGTGTCGGAGGGATGTGTTTCGAGAGGCTGCGCTTGCATGGCCTTGGCTGGGGCTGAGAAAATTGAAGTGCAAGCAGCTAGCACGACGGGGGCTGGAGCGGAAGCAGGCGACGCCCGGGCGTCATTTCCGCGGCTCGTCACTCCGACACGATAGGAGGCGCGTCGGTCGGCGGCGCCTCGGATTGCGGCGTTCCCTTAGCGAGAATCTCCACGTCGGCGTCCTTGATCGACTGCACCTTGAAAACATTCTGATAGGTTTTTCCGTCGTGGCGGGCGATGGCCACATATTCGCCTTCCGCCAGCATCAGCGACGGAAAGGCGCCGATCAATTCGCGGATCACGTCGCCGCCCGGCGTCAGCACGGAAAAGGAGGTGTTGGCGAGCGCCTCGCCCCCCGCCGCGTTGACCAGTTTCAGCGTGATGGTGGCGGCGCGGTGGCGCAGCGTGGCTTCGATCAGCTTGCCGGCGGGCACGCGCAGATCGGCGGTCACGACGGAGTTGGTGGCGTTGTTGTCGCCCTGCGAGCCCTGGCTGGTGTCGAGCAAGGTCGAGACGATGTGATAGGCCCCTTCCGGCAGGCAGATCGTGTCGCCGCCACGCGCATTCGCGAGCACCAGCTTGGCTTCCGAATTGCCGCGCTCCGGCACGTATATCGAGATCGAGAGCCGCTGCGGCGGTATCGTCGCCTCGCCAAGCTTGTCGACGAGTTTCAGCCCGCCGGCGTTCAGCGTCACGCGTTCGGTGACGGTTCGGCCGTCGACGACGACACGTCGGGTGGCCGCGGCGAGGCCGAAGGCCGCGTGAACGATATAAGTCCCGTCCGGGAGGCTGACGGTTGGCCCGGCCTCACGCGACTCGGCGACCAATTTATGCGTCCCGTCGGCGTCAGCCTGCTCGTCGAAAACGCGCCAGACGATGCCGGCCTTGACGCCCTGTGTATCGGCGGGCGCCAGGTAGGCGAGGAGTCGCACGGCGCCGGTCGGCGCCGTTTCGGGCCCGGCTTTTGGCGCATGGGCGCCCTTCGGCTGCGTCTGCGCCAGGGCGGCCGAAGCGCCAAGGAGGCCGACCAGCAGCAGCGCGGAGGAGAGAAATCTTGCGAAAGCCTTTGGCATGTCCGCACATATGGCGCCGAATGGGGCGCTTTGTCGACGTTCGAAGGGGATCATGAACTCGCCGCGAAGATTTCTTCGATAATCGCGATTTCTTCCCGCCTGGTCGCCAGCTTGCCTTCGAACCCGTCCGCGCGCGCCAAGAGGCACTCCTCCCGCAAATCGGCGTCCTCGTTTGGATGACGGCTGGGCGCGTCTAGGGCGGGCAGGCCCGCCGCCGCCGCGCCCAAAACCAGCAAGCCGCGCGCGACGGCGAGCGGGGCCGGGACGACGCCCGGCCAGCCGTCCAGCGCAAGCGCTCGCGCCAAGGCGTCGCTTTCCCAGGATAGCGCCGCCAGCCTCGGCGAGCAGCCTTTATAGCTATGAAGCGTGAAAATCGCGGCCGGAGTCCCGGCGGCGCCGGCGATGATCGTCATGGCGCCGTCCGCCAGCCCGGCTCGCGCCTCGAAAACGGCGAGTTTGGCCGCGAGGTGCTGGACGCTGGCGCCGCCCTCGGCCCCGTCCAGAAAAATCCCGTCGGGCGGCGCCTCGAGCATCGATTCCAGCGCGAGGTCGAAGCCAGGATGCTCGACCGGCCCGAGCCGCGCGTAAAGCGCGGGGCGCGGGGCGAATTCGCGGGCTTGCCGCAAAAACGCCTGCGCGCCGGCGCGCGGCTCGCGCAAATCGAGCAGCAACGCCGAGGCGCCGCAAGCGAGCCAGGACTCGGCTTCAAGCCGGGGGTCGTCGGGCAAAATCAGGCAGGATCGCGCCGCCACGTCTTTTCCTCTCGGTCCGTTCGAGCTTGGTCGCGTCATTAAGGGGGAATTTACCATAAAACGTCACACTCTGTTTGGTGAAACTAAGTTTTCGCGGTCGGCGTGAAAAGGATGCAGTCGCCTATGATCGTTCGTAACTTCTTGCAATGGGCAATGACCGCTTCGGCCGCGCAACGTTCCGAAGGCGCCGGCGCGTTGGCTCGCGCCTATCTTTACTCGGAGCTGGACGAGCGCACCCGAAGCGACGCCGAAATCGCCATGATGTCGCTGCTCGACGATCCCTCGCCCCTGGTGCGCCGCGCGCTCGCCGATAATTTCGCCAGCGCCGCCGATGCGCCGCATTCGCTGATTTCCGCGCTCGCCAACGATCAATCCGACATAGCGGCGCCGGTTCTGTCGCGCTCGCCGCTACTCTCCGAGGCGGAATTGGTCGACTGCGCGGCGATAGGCGACGCCTTCGCCCAAAGCGCCATCGGCCTGCGCGCCCGCGTTCCCGTCAGCGTCGCGGCGGCGCTCGCCGAAGTCGGCGCGCGCGAGGCGGCGATTTCGCTCGCGGTCAATCCCGGCGCGGAACTGGCCGAATTTTCGATGCGTCGCATGATCGAGCGCTTCGGCGACGACGGCGAAATGCGCGAGGCGCTGCTCTCGCGTCCCTGGCTGCCGGCGACGATCCGCAGCCAATTGGTCGCGGCGGCGGCGGCGAGCCTCACCGCCTTCGTGGTCGATTGCGCGTGGCTTTCGCCCGAGCGCGCCGAACGCCTGTCCCGCGAAGCCCGCGACAAGGCCAATGTGATTATCGTCGCCGAGACGGCGGCGCGCGACGGGCGCGCGGGGCTGCGTGAACTCGCCGCGCATTTGCGCGATTCCGGCCAACTGACCCCCAGCCTCGTGCTGCGCGCGCTGCTGTCGGGGCGCCGTGATCTGTTCGAGGCGGCGCTCGCCGAACTGTCGGGCCTGCGCGAGGATCGGGTCGCCGGCCAGTTGCGCGATTTTCGCGGCGCCGGCTTCGCGGCGCTTTACGCCAAGGCGGGCCTGCCGGCCAAATTTCTGCCGGCCTTCCGGGCGGCGCTGGAGGCGCAGCGCGATTTCGCCGATTTGCACGAAGATAGCGGCGAGGCGCGGCTGTCGCTGATCATGATCGAGCGGGTGCTGACCGCTTGCGAAGAGCTGAACGGCGGCGAACTCGACCGGCTGATGGCGTTGCTGCGCCGCTTTGAAATGGAGGCGGCGCTGGAACAGGCCCGCCTGGAGGCGCCTCTGCTCGCCAAACCCGAATTCGCCCCGGCTTTGCATAGGCCGGTGATCGACATGGAGGCGTTCGAGGCGGCTCTGGCCGAGGCGGCGTAAGGTGCGAGGTTTGACCGGGCCGGCCGCTCCAAAATTCGGACCGCTCGCGCGCCGACGGCCTGACTGGCCGGCGCGGCCATATTTCGGTATGAAGGGCGTGGACATCGTCGCGCGGGAGAGCGGGTGTTTCGTCCCCAAAGGCTTGGAAAGGTGCTTTACATGACTAAGGGCTGGCAGTTCAGGACAATCGCGGCGGCGGCGTTGACCGCGTTGACATTGATGACCGGCAAGGCGGACGCCGCGCAGTGCGGAACCTCCGCGGCCGGCTTCGAGAATTGGAAGCGGCAATTCGCCGAGGAGGCGAGAGGACGCGTCGGCGGCTCGGGCATCGCCGCGCTGATGACGACGAATTATAACAGCGCGACGATCGGCGCCGACCGCGGCCAGAAGAGCTTCCATCTGTCGCTCGACCAGTTCTTGGCCAAGCGCGGCGGCTCAATCATCATCTCGCGCGGGCGCTCGCTCAAGCAGACCCATGCGGCGCTGTTCGCGTCGATCCAGCAACGCTACGGCGTCCCGCCGGGGCCGCTGTTGGCCATTTGGGGCATGGAGACTGGTTTCGGCGCCGTGCAAGGCAATCAGAACGCTCTGTCGGCCATAGCCACTCTCGCCTACGACTGCCGCCGCTCGGCCTATTTCACCGACCAGCTTTACGCGGCGCTGACGCTGGTCGATCGCGGGATGCTTACGGCGAGCACGCGCGGCTCGATGCACGGCGAGATCGGCCAGACGCAGTTCCTGCCCAAGAACATCCTCGAATACGGCGCGGGCGGCAGTCTCGAAACCCCGAGCGGCGCGCTGAACGCGACGGCGAATTTCCTTCATGCGCATGGCTGGCAGGCCGGCGCGGGATACCAGCCCGGCGAACCCAATTTCGCGGCGATCGAAGCCTGGAACGCCGCGACGGTCTATGAGCGGGCCATCGCGCTTATCGGCCAGAAGATCGACGGAGGGCAATAAAGAGCGGGCGAGCGGTGAAGGGGGCGCTGGCGCTTGATCCATCGCCGCGCGGCCCCTCGCTCGCCGGGCCGCGGGTTCGGCTCGGCGCTAACAGCGCCACGCGACGTTATGCGCGCCAAAATAGATGGCGGATCCGCGGGGACGCGGGTCCGCCACGCTGGAGCGCAACCCTACTCAATAAATCTTGCCGTCCTGGCCTTTCCAGCCGGCCGAGTTCTCGTCGAAGCGGGTCTCGTCCTTGAAATCGACGACCTTGCCCGGCTCGATATACTGCTTGTCCTTGATCATCTGGTTCTGGACCGTCGTCGAATAGTAGGTGCTCGCCGAGCATCCCGGCGCGACGGTCTTGGAGCCATCGGCTGCTTCCGTCGGCTTGCATTCCAAATGAGCGCCCTTGGGGAATTCGACCTTGGCGGTGAAATAAAATTCAATGGCTTTATGGCCCGCGCCCTCGACATCGAGCTGCCAGAAGCGGTCCACCGTGAAGTCGATGAGTTTAGCGTCGGGATCGAATTTCGCCTTTATCAGATTGTCGAATACTTGTTTGGCTTGGTCTGGACCGGGCTCGCAATTGATGAGGCAGAATGCCTTGGCTGGCGCGTTCGCGGCCAGGACCATGGCGAAAGCCGCCAACGCGAGGATTCTCAGTTTGCTCATGGGTGCGTCTCCTGCTTTTTTACGTGCAGCGGCTTTTTTCCATGGACCGGCGCCAAGGTGAGGGGCGCCGAGATGAATGTCTCATTTCTTTTGCTGCAGTCTTCAAGCTGCACGCCTGTTTGATCCGCCGCAAGAGCGCGACAAGGGACTAATTGTCGCATCAAGCCCTCGCGGCGCCGAGAGCGCGCCCGAGGTTGCTTCGGAAATCCCCGCGCCTTATTGACGCGCGAGGCGATAATTCGAGAGATCGGCGGCTAGCCGTCGAATCACACAAACCGCGAGAGGGTCATTCATGTCCGTCCATAAGCTTCTACTCCTCCCTGGCGACGGCATCGGCCCGGAAATCACCGCGGAGGCGGAAAAGGTTCTGGCGTTTCTAAACGAGACGGGCGCAGCTCGGTTCGAGACCCAGACCGGCCTCGTGGGCGGAGCGGCTTACGACGTTCATAAACAGGCGATCAGCGAAGCCGACATGGATCTGGCGCGGGCGGCGGACGCCGTGCTGCTCGCCGCCGTTGGCGGCCCCAAATGGGACGGCGTCCCTTATGAGGTCCGCCCCGAAGCGGGCCTGTTGCGGCTGCGCAAGGATCTGGGCCTCTTCGCCAATCTGCGTCCGGCGATTTGCTATCCGGCGCTCGCCGAGGCTTCCTCGTTGAAGCGCGAACTGGTCGACGGGCTCGACATCATGATCGTGCGCGAATTGACGGGCGGCGTCTATTTCGGCGAACCCAAGGAAATTATCGATCTCGGCAACGGCCAGAAGCGCGGCGTGGACACGCAGGTCTACGAAACTTATGAGATCGAGCGCATTGGGCGGGTCGCCTTCGAACTTGCGCGCAAGCGCGGCAACAAGGTCACGTCGTCCGATAAAGCCAATGTCATGAAATCCGGCCTGTTGTGGCGCGAGGTCATCACCGCGTTGCATAAGCGCGAATATTCGGACGTGAAGCTCGAACATATGCTCGCCGACGCGCTCGCCATGCAGTTGGTGCGCTGGCCAAAGCAGTTCGATGTCGTCGTCACCGACAATCTCTTCGGCGACATGCTGTCGGACGAAGCCGCGATGCTGACCGGCTCGCTCGGCATGTTGCCGTCGGCCTCGCTCGGCGCGCCGGACGCGCAGGGCAAGCGCAAGGCGATGTATGAGCCGTGCCACGGCTCGGCGCCCGACATCGCCGGCAAGGGAATCGCCAATCCGATCGCGATGATCGGCTCGCTGGGCATGGCCATGCGCTATTCTTTCGATCTGCCCGAGGCGGCGGACGCGATCGACGCCGCGATCTCGGCGGTGCTGGCGCAAGGACTGCGCACGGCTGATATCAAGGGCTCGGCGGCGTCCACGGTTTCGACCAGCGAGATGGGCGACGCCATCGTTAGGGAACTCGGCGGAATATTGGCTTAATCCGAGCCGGGTTAGGAAGCGCGCGAATCGGAGGCGTCCGGTTCGCGCATCCGGCTTTCACCAACCGGCGACCCGTTTGCACGACGCGTCCTGCGCGCCAAAAGCATAGCGATCGCCGCACGCATAGGCGGTCGGCGGTTCGCCGGTCTGTTGGAACAGATCGTAACCTTCCTTCAGATTGCGCCAAAAACCAGCCCATTGCGCGCCATTGCCGCCGTCAGTGGCGAAGAAGGACAAAAAGCCGCCGCCGCCGGTCTCGTGGGCGATCGCCGCGTCGGTCATGCGGAAGGGAAAGATATGCACCGGCACTTCCCGCTGACCAGCGGAGAGGGCGGCGGCGACAAAGCCGTAAATCTCCTCGATGCCCTTGTCGGTCATGGCGAAACAGCCGACCGATTTGCAGTTGCCATGCACCATCACCAAGCCGCCGGTGTGTCCGTTTTGCCGGTCGAATGCGTTGGGATAGCCGACGTTAAAGGCCAAGTGATAATTTGAATGTGGATTAAGCTGGCGCGCCGAGACCGAGTAGAAACCCTCCGGCGATTGATAGTCCGCCTCCCTCACCTTTGGGCCCAGCCGACCAGACCATTTGCAGATCGGGAAGGCGCGATAGAGCGAATAACGCCCGTTTACCTTGAGCCAGAGTTCGAGTTCTCCCTCTTTCTTGAATATCCGCACATAGGCGGGCGCGCCCATATTGAAACGCGCCGGCCGCTCGAGTTCGTTGAAGACCTCGGGAGGCGCCGGGCGCAACACGGGCTCCGTCGTATGCGCCGCGAGTTGTTGCGCGGCGGGGGCGGCGGGGGTGACGGGAGCGGCCGGGGCGGGAGCGGCGAGGTCAGGAGCGGCCAGGTCAGGAGCGACGGGGATGGGCGCTGGCGGGACGGGAGACGATTCCGGAGCGGAAGCGGATGGTGGGGGCGTCAAAGAGGCGAGAGCGCGAGGACGGGTCGGGGGCAGCGGAACATTCGCGACGGCGGTCTCCGCTGGCGCGGCGACCGCGGCGGGTTGTTGCGCGAGGGGCGGCGCGGCTTCGCCGTCCTTCGTGAGGCCGGCTGGACGTGGCGGCGGCAAGGGAGTCGCGGGAGTCGCTTCCCGGCTGGCGAGATCGGCGGGACGTTTTGGGGGCAGCGGCGCATCGGCTTGCGCTTGAGCCGGCGCGCCATTCGGGCTCGACCAGGATTGAGGATTCTCGACCAGCGCCATGGTTCCAGCGGGCGGCGACGGTTCGGATTCGGGTGCGATATGTCCACGCAGCCCAGGCAGGAAGGGTGCCGCCAGGCCGCTGGCGCCGCCGGTCGCGGCGGGTGACGCGACGGGACCGTTGGCGACGCGGATATCTCGCGATGTCGGGGTGAGCGCGGAGCGCTCGGGGACGCCCGACAGCAACCGCAGTGCGATGACGCCGGTCACAAGCGACGCTATCGCGAGCGCGGCCAACGTAATGTGTGTTCGACGCGGCGTCATCCAGACCAGCCTCAAGCCCCGTGGCGGTCAAGCCTAACGATACGACGCGCTTTAGGCAAACCAAGAGCAGCCGACAAAGCTCCTCCAGGCGGCCGCCACCCCTGGAAGACCCAGAGTCTTTCGAATCAATGCCCTTCGAAGGAAACCAGACTGCGCGTCGGGACGCCAAGCGCCTCGATCTTTTTCGCCCCGCCGAGGTCCGGCAGGTCGATCACGAAGCAGGCGGCGACAACTTCCGCCCCCATTTTCCGCAAAAGTCCTATGGCTCCCGCCGCCGTGCCGCCAGTGGCGATGAGATCGTCGACGAGAATGACCCGTTCGCCCGCGGTCACGGCGTCTTCGTGCATCTCCATTTCATCAAAGCCATATTCGAGCGCATAGCTGATCGCCACGGTCTTGTATGGCAATTTCCCCTTCTTGCGGATGGGGATAAAACCCGCCGACAATTGATGGGCCACGGCGCCGCCGAGAATGAAGCCGCGCGCTTCCATGCCCGCCACCTTGTCCATTTTCGACCCGGACCAGGGCTGCACCAACTCATCGACCGCCCGGCGGAACGCCCGCGCGTCGCCGAGCAGAGTCGTGATGTCGCGAAACAGAATCCCTTTCTTGGGATAGTCTGGAATGGTGCGGATGGCGGCGGTGAGCGGCATTTGCGAATCCCATGGGAAATGTTGGCATGGAGGCTTCATAACGCATCCGCGAGAAAAACGCAGCGCCGAGGTTTTGGACGGCGCCGCGGTGCGCGGCTTTCGTTACACGCGG
>PLZT01000372.1 GCA_003152255.1 Methylocystaceae bacterium
TTGCACTTCAACCTTGATTCCGCCTCCCATAAGCTACGGCCCTATGCGCCGCGCAATAGGGAGAACCAATCGGCGTGTCGCAGCCGCAAAACTGCGACGCAGGCTCGAGCATGCCGCCGAGCGGGTATTTGCATTGCCCTTTGCGCAGCGCAAACAACGCAACGCCGGTCGGCGGCTCCGCAGGATGCTCTATTTCCACGGCCACTGAAATTTCCGAATGCGTAGTTTCAGCATCGCTCATCGGTTTTGCCCCTGCCTTTGTGCGCTGGCACAATACGCAGGCCTATTGCTGATTCGCCCCTCAAACGCAAAACGGCCCGTCGCTACATCCGCGCTCGGGCCGCTTCGTGGCGTCAGGTTGTGCAACCGTTCGCTTGCTCAAACTGATCTTCTACAGTTTGCGTGCAAAACTGTTTGATATCGTTGATGTTTCAATCGGCGCGAGTCCGTTGTAGTGCCACGTGGCGTTCTCGCGCAATACGAGTCCTAAATATTGAGTCAAAAGAATCGCTTCCAGCCAACGGTTGTAGAACAAAGCGCGAAATGGCACTACTTTCTGCAATCAAAGGTAGAATGTCGTGCAAAGTCATGTAGTTGCGACGCGCAACTGTAAAAGACCAGTCAAAGATTAGGCTAGGCGATTCGCTGGCGCAAGAGCGTCAGCTTATGATCGCTGACGCGGCCTCGCGCCGGGGCAATCTCCCAGCTATGCTTAGCGAAAAGCAGGAGACCAAAAAATGGCTACAGCACCATCCGCCGAGGATGCCGCCCGTTATATTATTTCCGTTTACATAGCTCACAATCTCCGCGCTGGACATGCGCTTCGTACAGGTAATTTCATGAGCGCCTTTGATCAGCCGGGATGGCAGCCAGACGATTTTAAACCGGGGATGGAATACGCAATTGAGCAAAAATGGATAGAGATGAGCCGTCCCGATCACTTCGTCCTCACCCCCGCTGGATTTGCGGAGGCTTAAATAATGCCCACTGGACCTAAAGGATAAAAATGCCCCGCCGACGTGATCGGCAACGCTCCCTAAATCCTAGACGCCCTCGAATCGGCTGGCGTCGAGTTGATCGCCGAGAACGGCGGCGGAGCGCGCGTGAGGTCGAGGAAATGACCGCGCGGGACAGGGCGTCTAGTCGCGTGACAGCTTAGCTCATGTCCGCCATGGCATATGTAATAGCGCTCGGCCTTTCGATCAGTCCTCGGAAACCTTTGCTGCGCCAGCAACGAACAGCCAGCCGATAATTATGAGTGCAGCCCATATTGAAATGATCGGATGACCAGCGGCGAAAATAAACGCTAAAGACGCGACTATCATCGCGGCGATTCCGAGAATCGCCAGCAATCTCAATTGCGGTAGCGCCAAACCATGGCTAAAGTTTCGAATGGACGCCGGTTTTGGAATATGAAATTTGTCCGCTAGTGACATGACGTGCCCCTCCGAACGCTGTTTTTTCGCGCGGCCGACCGCGCGGCTTCGGCTATTGGGATAACGTCGAGCGAGCACAATGGTTGCGCGTCCAACTCCACGCCCTTGTCGAGGGAAGTTCCGGTGACAGCGGCGAGGTCATCGCCGAGCGCTTCGCCACGGGCGGCGGCGCGCTCGATTGAGCGCTTATGCTTGCCGGTCGCGTCCGCTGTTGATGATGCAAACGACAAATTGTCGCTCGCTAGACTTCCTGTGTGACGATTGCCCTTGAAGGCTTCCGCCTTCGTCTCCGGGTGCAACTCCTCGTAGATCGCCTTGCGGCGGAAGATCGCGGAGGCTTGCCACGTGATCGCCGCTTATTCGGCGTGCGGCTGCGGAATCGCCAATACTGGACATGGCGCTTCACGCAGGACGCGTTCCGTAACGCTACCGCGAAATGCATCTAACAGCCCGTGGTGACCCGCCGTGGGCATTGCGACAATATCCGCGCGGATTTCCTCTGCGACCCCAACAATTGTTTCGACGACGGACCCCTGTCGCAGATCGACAATGCTATCGAGCGCGCTGGCGTTAACGGGCACCCAAGAACCGATATGGAGCAGATGGACCCGCGCGTTCGGAGCGACAAGCTGCTTGAAGGCCGCAACCCATCGCCAAGCATCCCAAGGGGGCATGACACCATCGATCGGCAATAGAATCGTCTTCAAGGAAATAGCGCCCGTCTCGCGATCGACGAAACCTCTTTGATCCTCGCGCAGGAACAATGTTCGCGCCCGCGCCCGGCGTGCCGCCGCCTCGGCGACAGACCCTTGAAACCACCGATGCGGCGCGCTTCGCGCATGGGTCATCATTACTAGCAGGTCACAAGGATGCTGCTCCAAAAACGTCCCGACGCCGCGAACCGGATCATTCAAATTGAAGATTCTCTTCGCGACCCTCACGCCGAGTTGCTTCACAACCATGGACTGCGGCGCGTCGGGTGCAATCATTCCCCAAGCAGCCAGCATCTCTCGGACGCGCGGAAAATGTTCCCAGTCGTCCTGTTCGGTTTCACCTTCAATATGAACGAGATAGAAAAGGCTCTTAGCCGCGACGGCGAGACGGAGCGCGTGCGCGAAGGCGTCCAATCCGGCGTGCGAGAAATCGGTTGGGTGAACGATGGACTCCAGTGCCATGTCGGTCATTAGCGTACCCTCGAAACCAGCTTATGCAAATCATCTCACGCCGACATTTGCCGGATGATGACTGTGCTAAGGTTCAGTTTGCCGCTCTCCGCTCCAAAATGCAAAAACGACCCGTCGCTATATCTGCGCTCGGGCAGTTTCTCTATCGACGCGAGGGAGCGGGTGAAAGAGGCAACTCGACGGCTGAATTGTCGGGGCAAGTCGCACGCGTTGCCCGCGCTGCGCCAGTCCGTTCAAATGCGCCGGCGAGCCTCGTCCAAAGCGATCTTACTGGCGCACACCGCGCGCGACAGGAAGGCTTCAATCTGGTCTTTCTCTCCGGCTTCATCCCAGGGCTGAAATTCGAGATTGTGCGGGTCGGAAACTGCACCGCCAAGCGCAAGCGGAATGCGATGATCCAATTCAAAATCGACGAGTAGCTCCTCGGTGATTTCCAATTCATGAACCAGTCGCAGCTTGACGCTGCTCGTGTAGCGTGCCGACGGCCGAACGGTCTTCGTCCAGCCCGGAACGCAGATTGTCGAGCCGATCGTCTCTTGCGTGACGACGGGATTGAGGGGGAGGTCGATGGCGAGGGCCGGCGCGGCGAGAGCCGCAATGGTCGCGAATGCGTAAATGGTTGGTCTCAGGGTCATGCTCGTTTGCGACTTGGCCGCTCTGGAAACGGAACGACTGGCTTTTTTCGCGATCTCCGCGCGGCGTTCCGGGGTCATGCCCTTGGCGCGCTTCATTCCACCGCCCCGCCCTTCCTCAGCCTCACGCCCGCCCCGCCGCCGTTCTCCGCGATGAACTCGACGCCTGCTTAAGTTTGCGCGGCATTTGTGTATTCTTTCAACAGAGTATTGAGTTCATTAATCCACTTTTTGACGCGAATTATGGTGTCTTCCGTCGTGCTTCCGACGATAGCGTCTCCGGTCGTTATCTGCCCAGATTCAAGCGCTTTGAGCTGCCGCTGAAGTGTCGCTCGCATTTGAATCCAGTCCTCAATCAAATCGTTTATTGTCGTCATAGCGCAACCTCCCCGGGTTTCGCCGAGCATAGCCGGAAGATTGCCCCGGCGCGAGCGCCCGTCAACGGGCTCAAATTTCAAACCGAGACGCCGCCCCTATTCGTCATTCTCGGCGTTCAAGTCTTCGAGCGGGATAGACGCGGGCTTGGGGCTGGCCGGTTCAAGGGGCTGCGGATCATGGTGCGTATGCGGTAAGCCGTTCATTGGCCTCCAGCCGGCGATACAGCAACTCAGCCGTTCTTCCGTCCGCGCGTTCCACCATTCATCATCATGGAAGACGACGGCGAACGGGATGATGTAGAAGCCCCGATAATCCTTTGCGCGGACCTGGACTATTTGCCCTTCTACAGGCGCATGCGCAGCCGTGTCGATCCAATCGGAATCGTTCAATGGTTGCTCGTCTGTCATTTCCCGATACCTTCCGTTCCCTGCGGCGTCTTCCTCAACCTCACGCCCGGGCCTTCCCCATTCTCCTCGATGAAGATCACGCCGGCCGCAATCGCCGGCCTGCAATCCCGAGGCGTCGCTGGCGCGTGGGTGACGCGCCCAACCCGCTTTGCCTGCGGTCGACGCCCGTGAGTTGCAAGACGATCGGCCTAGCGCCCGAAAAACTGTTTCTCGCTATAGACCGGCGGCCATCTGGAGAATATTGGGTTAAGAACATGCCTTAGCTAAAGGAAGGGATCAAATCGTCATGAAGTCCGCAATCGGCGCACTCCTCGCCGTCCCGGCTCTCGCCTTCGCCGCGCCCGCGCGAGCGGAGAGCATTCTGATGGCCTGCCAGGTGTCCACGCACCAATCGGCGACTCAAGAGATCGTCCTTGAGATAAGAGACGGTAGCGTGCGCTATGGCTCCACGATGTCCGACATGGTCGACGCCTTGTCGCTGAGCCGCTCCTCGCTCGTCGTGACCGGCGAGACGATAGGCTTCAAGCAGGTGTTCCCCTCGTCGAAAGTGACTTGGGATTGGCGCATCGACCGCGGTTCGGGCACGATCATCATCACTTATCTCTACAGCGGCACTGGAAAGAGTTTTTTGCATAAGACGGGGTCATGCAGAAGCATGTGACGCGGCCAACCCTTGCGCCTCCTCGCGCTTGCAGCCCATCTTAATCATAGCGGCGTTGGGCGTTAGCAGATTTGTAATCAGTAGGTCGCGGGTTCGACTCCTGCAACGGCACCAATTAAATCAAATAGTTGCGCTGAGAACCGAACGCAATCTGAGCGCTTGCCCCTTCGCGGTAAGCGGACGGTAAGCGGAAATCGGAAATTCGAGGGAACGTCAGCACTCGGTTCTGGCGCGTTTTTTTGCCCGCTGCCACACCACTATCGCCCCGCCCACAATCGCCGACCTGCAAGCTCAGGGCGTCGAGCGGCGGCATAACTTTTTTTCGAACTTTGCCGGCTGGGTCTTGGTTATGTTCCAGTCCTCTGCCTCGCCATTGTGTAAAGCATCGCGCCCTCGGCCTCGTGATCGCACGGTTCCGAAATAGGCGGGTGTTCCGCTTCATGCGCGGCGATAAGAGCCGCGCGCATTTGCGCTCTGTCGCTGGGTAGCCCAAAAGCCTCGCGCGCCGCTTCGATCGACTTTTCGCTCGGGTCGTAAGCCATGTCGCCTCACAGTTTCGATTCGGGTGAGGAGAAATACTACCACGCGCAGCCGAGCCTGAAACGGTCCATTGGCTTTCGCGATCCGCTGCGGATACCGACGAAGCCGGC
>PLZT01000078.1 GCA_003152255.1 Methylocystaceae bacterium
TCAACAGTGCGTTTGTCGTGAAACGCACTGTTGGCGGGTTTTTGAGGGTTTCAGGCTTGTTCTCGCCTGCTCGGCGCGGCCGTCGACACCCACATCTTGCTAATGGATAAAGTCTGGCACTTGGCGCCCTGTTTGACGCGCTGACCGGGGCAGATGTTGGGGGCGGCAATGCGCCACTTGCGGACTTTGACGAGATTGCTGATGAACCCCCTCGGCATGAGGCCCGATATACGGAGAAGTTAGCAATTCCTCTGGTTTACCGGGTTTCTCCGCATGGTGCGTCGGTCGTTTCTTAAACCGTGTGTGTCTGCGTAACCCCCATCACAAGTGCTAGGTGATTGTTGCTATAAGCATTGTTGTGAAACACGTTGTCTGCCCGAAACAAGCTGAGCGTTGGCGCTGGCTGGCTTGGCCGGGGACGGCGTATTGAACGGAGCTGCCTCCGCGCGTAACTTAGCCGCGAGCAAAAGGCCAGACACTGCGAAGGCGGCGTCGTCGAGTTTCGTCCTCGCGAAGGCCCGATTCCGAGACTCGTGTGTGAGGTCGACGAAGGCAACAGAACGATATAACGACAAGATGTTATTATCGCTCGGTTCGAGCGATCTCGGTTCCATCGACCATGCCGAAGCGGCGCGAGGAGCGATTATGCATAACGCGGCCATGGAGGTGCTTCTCACCGACGACGAAATCAACGGGAGACTTCGTCAACGCCTGGGCCCCCTCCATGCGCGTCAACGGCTCGGGATCGAACGCGATCACGAAGCTCAAGTCTTCGGTCAGGGCTTGAACTTCTTCCATATCGAGAATTTTCCGCTTTCACAGGGGCTCATCACCGCCATACTCAAACTGACGGGTCTCTACTGGATCGGGCAGCGAAACGCCGCGCGTGTTCGAGTCAGAACGAATGAGGTCGTCTCGACGCGATTGCCGGCGAGCTTCGATCGGTTCACCATTCTGCAATTGAGCGATCTTCATGTGGACATGAGTCCGCTGGCGATGAAAAGCGTCGTCGATCTCGTGAAAGATCTGAATTTTGATATTTGCGTTATGACCGGCGACTATCGAGCCGAGACTTACGGAGCGATACAGCCATGTCTCGTTGGGGTGGCCCGGGTGATCGCCCGCGTGAAGGAGGTTTTAAGGGAGAACGTCTATGGCGTTCTCGGCAATCACGACACTATTCGCATGGTTCCTGACCTTGAACGCATGGGTGTGATGATGTTGCTAAATGAATGCGTCGTTCTTGAGCGCGAAGGTGACCACATTCATATCGCCGGCATTGACGATGCGCACTTTTACAGGGTCGACAATATCGAGAAGGCGGCTGCCGGGATTCCTGACGAAGCCTTCTCGATCTTGCTGTCTCATACTCCCGAAATTTATCGGCAAGCAGCGCACTCCGGATTCGACCTTCTGCTGAGTGGCCACACCCACGGCGGGCAGATATGTCTTCCGGGCGGGATCCCGATTACGCTCGACTCCAACCTACCACGCGCTTTCGGCTCCGGCGCATGGAAATACGGGAACATGGCCGGCTATACGTCAGTCGGCGCCGGTTCGTGCATTGTGCCGGTGCGGTTCAATTGTCCTCCCGAAATCACGCTTCACCGACTGCGCCGCGCCGAAAAAACGACCTAATAGGGTTGATCCCGAATCTTCAGCGCGAAGAAGATGCGCGAGAAAAAGAGTTCCGCAACAAAGAAAATGGAGACGATCGCCGCGATGTCCGACGACGTCAGCGGCAGCACGCATCTGGCGACGAGCGCCGGTAGGAGGGCTTCGGGAATCTGGTCCAGCCCGATGGTCATGCCGCTGGGCGGAATTTTCAATCGTCGCTTCAGGAAGCTCGAGAGTAAGTCTCCGATCATCGCCGCCGCAGAGACCATCGCTCCATTCATAGACTCCAAATCGACCAACGGAGCCAGCATCGTGGTTACGAGGAGAGCCAAGACGACCCCGCGGATCGTCTTTGACTTTCCAAACAGGGGCTGACCATCGCTCAAGATCAGTCCGCCGTCGATCGGAAACGCCATTTTTTCGCCCAGGATCCTTTTTCCGATGACAGGAGTGATATTCGCCATCGCCAGGAGAAAAAGGACTTTTGCAATAAGCAATGGGTTAACCGCTGCCATATCCGCTGTTCCCGAAGCCGACATTCCCAGATGGGAGCTTTGTTGGGCAAAACCTGCCTACTTTCGGCTTTCTTGGCAACTCAGCGCTCGAGTGCTTGTCGAGCGTGATAGTTTTGGGTGGGCTCCCTGGCATGAGCGCGGTCAGGCCATTGGTGGAAAGATCGGCGAGTGCCGGACTGGGGCATGTAGTTTATCCGTCTCAAATGGCGGCAACGGGCGTCGAGGGACTCTCATCGCGTCGTCCACGAAAGCAACAGGGAGGTGCGGCGCGAGGTCGCATAGCGAATCGCCGCCTCGACCACGACATTTGGCTCTGGTTATGAGCGCGAAAACGCTTTTTCGCTCAATCGAAGGGTTGGCATGATCTTTCTAGAATTTAAGCGTTCGATGGCGGCGCGTCGGTCGCGCCAGCAGAGCGTCAGGCGGCGGCCGAGGCCGGACGCGCCATGGCGGCGGTCAAGCGCGGCGAGCGGGCTCTTGGTAATGTCGGGCAGGCCGAGCGATCGGTGGAACGAGAGAAACAGGGCGCGCGATTGAAGCAGTGATGACGGTCGAAACGCTATGCGAGGCGCTGGAGCGGG
>PLZT01000684.1:0-4697 GCA_003152255.1 Methylocystaceae bacterium
GCTACTCTTTTCTATGGCGGTCCAACGGCCTGTGAGGCAAGAGATATCGCAGCTTCAAAGCGCTCTCTCGTCGAGGCGGCGAGGCGGCCCAAGCGGAAATGTTCCTGAATTTCACGAACCAATTCCTCGCCCTCGAAGCCCTTTTGGCGCAACTGCGCGGCGAGGCTTGCGAGTTCGGGAAGCGGAATGTCGCCATGATCGCGGCGCGCGCGATACGGCGTCAACGCGAGCGGACTGCCGTCCGCCGGCCAAACAATCTCTCGATCGCCCTCTTTGGTGATCGGCATACGGTTGGCCCCGAGCGCCGCCTTCACGATTCCGCGAATCTTTTCCGCCGCGCGTTGGAAGCCATGCGCGCGAGAAATCCGCTCCACCAGCACGTCGAAAAAGATCGGGCCTTCTGTCTCGACGACATGATCGACCATCTGCCGTAGCACGGGACGATAGTCCCGATCGTAGAAGCGTGCTTGCTCCGGCGTCGCTATCGTCGCCAGATCCGCGACGACATAGGGTTTCGGAGGTGGAGCGATCTCGGGGCTGCGGGCGTAGATTTTGGCCTCTTGAATCGGGACTCTGTCGTTCGGCGCCGGCGGCAAGGCAGCCTTTTCCGAAATCAGGGATGTGTCCCGCGATCCGCATTCATCCGCCTCGGGTTCGTCCGACGGAGGGATCTCCGCCTCCGCCGGCTCCAAATTTTGCGCCTGCGCTTCTTTCGCGCGATCGCTTTCCAGGTCGCCTTCCAAGCGCGCATGGAGCTTCTCAAGAGCCGAAGCGGCGTTCATCCACCATTCGTGCTCCAGATGCGCCGGATGGTCCAGCCAAGGTCCGTCAAGACCCATTCGCGCAGGCGGTCGCGATCTCGCGCCGTGGCCGAGCGGTGATAGGAGGCGCCGTCGCATTCGACGCCCGCGAGATAGCGCCCCGAATGATCCGGATGAACGACGCCGAGATCAATGCGGAAGAACGAGACGCCGATTTGTGGATGAACCTCCCAGCCCTTCCCTTCGAGCGCGTGCTTGACCGCGGATTCGAACGGCGACTCGGTTTCTCGTCCCGTGGGTGAGAAGGCCTCGGCGATGGCGCGGGCGCCGTTCTGCGCGAACTCAAGGAAGTGCTTGAAGTCGACGACGCCCTTGGCGTTCGTGCGCCCCAGGTCGATCTGCTCGGGCCGCAAGGTCGCGAATACGAGGAGTTCGCTGCGCGCGCGGGTGACGGCGACGTTCAGTCGCCGATGTCCGCCGGCACCGTTCAGCGAGGAAATTTGCGCCGTCACGCGCCCGGTCTGGTCCGGTCCGACCGCGACCGAGAAAATGATCACGTCGCGCTCGTCACCCTGCACGTTTTCGATGTTCTTGACGAAGGTGGGCTCTGGCGTCTGGCCGCGGTCGAAGAACCGGTCCAATGACGGATCGCTGCGCCGTTCCTGATCGAGGAGGTTTTCGATCAGCCGCTGCTGTTCGCCGTTGAAGGTGACGACGCCGATGGATTGCGGCGCTGTCTTCAGCCGCCGAACGACCTCGCCCACGACCGCCTGCGCCTCCTTGCGGTTGGTTTTGCTGCCGCCTCGCTCGTAGACGCCGCCCTCCACATGAATGTAGCGCACGGCATCGTCGCGAGTGACGGGGGACGGAAAGGTGATCAGTTCGCCTCTGTAATATTTGGCGTTGGAAAAGGCGATCAGGCTTTCGTGGCGGCTGCGGTAGTGCCATTGCAGCCTCATGCTTGGGATGTTCGAGGCGAGACATTCGTCGAGGATGCTCTGCTGACTGGGCAGAACTCCCCCATCGTCTTCGTCGCCGCCATCGGCGGCGCGTTCCCCGACGCTGGTAGGCGGAAGTTGTTCGGGGTCGCCGACGATGATCGCCTGATTGCCCCGCGCGATCGCGCCAATGGCATCCCACACCTGAATCTGCGAAGCCTCGTCGAAAATCACGACATCGAAGGGCTTGGCGTCCGGCGGCAGATATTGGGCAATCGATAGCGGGCTCATCATGACGCAAGGCGTGAGCCTGGTAAGAACGGTCGGTATGCGGCCGAACAATTGGCGCAGCGGCATATGCTGGGCCTTCTTTTTGGTCTCGCGCGCGAGCGTCCCCCATTCGGGGTCCGCGCCAAAATTCGTTTGCGAGGGGATGGACCCGCCGATGCGGGCGCGGACAATCAGCTTCGAGAGTTCCGACACTCTTTGATCCGCAGCCGCGAAGGCCTCAATGGCGGCTTCATGCTCCACAGCGAGGAAGGAGCTTAGGACGTCGTCCTCATTGACGATTTTCTCGGCAAACCAGCGTGCGTAGGAAAATTCGAAAACTGACTGGATTGTCGTTGCCGTGACCGTTCCGGCCTCGGCTGCCTCGATCAATGAGCCAAGCCCCGCGCTTCTCCCCGAGAAGGCCGCGGCGCGCCACTTCGCCCACTCCGGCCCCTTGAGGAGGTTCGCCTTCCAGCGGCTGGTGCGCTGAATCAGGTCTTCATCCCAATCGGAACGCTGTTCAACCAAGTTTCGCGGATCGGCTAACCCAACGCATTTTCCGAGTGCCTCGAGCGCGATCCAAGTGGAGGCGCTGCCTTCATCAAGCGCCTCGAATGCCTTCCTCGTCGCCCCGTCGGGCCCAAATAAATGAGCGTAGTCGGTTAGAAGCATCACTACGTGCTGACGCAACCACTCCGCATCGTCGGTTTCCGTTCCAAATGCGCGTATGGCCTCGCGCGTGTCTTTCGCCCATGCGATCATCCGATCGAGTCTGGGAATGTCCGTGTCGACACCGCGCCACAATCGCTCCAGACCCGCGAAGGCCAGCTTCACTCTTTCGGTTTCGGCCACAATCTCGGCGAGGCGCTGAAGTCTGACAAGATCGCGCCCGATCTCCTCTGGAGGTTCGCCCTTGCAATAAGGGCTCAACAACAGGCGCACTTTGCTTTTCTTGCCCTCTCGAAACAGGAAATTCGCGGCGCACGCTTCCGCCCACTCGCGCTGTAGCCGAGCCAGATCGAGGCGGATGGCCTCCGGCGCATAGTCGCCGTCGAGGTCTATCTTTGTGGCTTGCGCCCGATTCACAATCTCTTTCAAGTCGTTCAAGGCCCTCGGCAATCTGTCGCATGACTCGTCATCGAGCAAGAAAGCGGCTAGCTCGCCGTCCGCCGCCTCAGGCCGCATGAGGAGAGTTCCCAAGCGTTCGAGTTCCGACAGTTCAGAGAGGCCGCTCGTTCGCTTCCCCAACCCGATCGAAACACAGAACGCCTCGGTCAAAGCCCGCAAATTAAACAAGGCAGTCTGAATGTCTTCGATGAGGCGTTGCGACTCATGCGTCCATGCCGGCGTCCATTTGGTCTGTTCGATGCCGCGCAGAGGGTGCTTCGACGGGTCGCCAACCGCCAAGATGGCTGTGGCGAGGTCCCCGCAAGCTGCACGCAAGAGAGAAAGCGTCCGCGGTGTATGATCCACGCCCGCCGACCATGATAAACCGACATCGGGAAGCACCTCTCGGTCGGCCACCACGCGTCCAAAAGCTTCGTAGGCGGACATCCCGTTCGCGCGCCTGCGGTGCAAAGCCGAGACGAGCCGATTCAGTTCGTCGCGCTTCGCCTTCAACTCGGCGTTCGCCGCCGTCCAACTCTCCTCGTCCGCGCCTCCGCGTTCGCACCACGCCGTCGCGAGTTGCTCGATGACGCTGGACTTCTGCGCCTTCGTCGAATGCACCTCCAGGCAATAGCCGCCGAGGCCAATGTCGTTGAGGCGGCGACGCACGACCTCCAGCGCGGCTGTCTTTTGCGAAACGAACAAAACCGATTTGCCGTGCGCGAGGCAGTTCGAAATCATGTTGGCGATCGCCTGACTCTTGCCGGCGCCCGGCGGGCCAAACAGCACGAAGTCCTTGCCGCGCTGCGCGGCCACGACTGCCGCAAGCTGGGAGGAATCTCCCGACAGCGGAGCGAAAAGCTCGGATGGGTCGATGTAGTCGTCGAGGCTGGCCGGATCGATGAAATCTCCCGAGGAACTCGCGTAACTGTGTGTCGGCGTGTCTATGAGATGACGCACTATCGGATTGCGTTTCAGATCGGTCGTCCGATCGACCAAATCCTTCCACATCAGATATTTCGTGAAGGACAGCGTCGCGAGCACGACCTGTTCAGCGACTTCCCATCCTTTGATGTTCTTCACGTGCCGCTGCACGATCCGCCAGACTTCGGCGACGTCAATCCCTGACCCGTCGCGCGGCAGTTCCCCCTCGAGTTCGGGCGCCAAGAGTTCGAAATCTTGACGAAGCATCTGGAGCAGCGTCGGATTGAAGCGAACCTCATCCTCATGCAGCTTGAGCCGGAAACCGGACCTCACGCTTTTGCGCTCCAGGCTGACGGGGACGAGAAGCAGCGGCGCACGATAGGGGCCGGCGCGGTCTTGCGGCGTCCACTTCAGGAATCCCAAACACAGATAGAGGATATTCGCGCCGCCTTCCTCGAAGGCCAGTCGAGATGCGCGAAACAAATCGGTGAGGCGTCCTTCCAGATCGGCTTCCGCCACGTTCGCGTGAAGTTCCCCGCGCGCCATCGCTTCGAGGACAAAGTGCTTGCGTCCGTCCTCGTTCTGCCGCTGGGTGAATAGCGCGGGATCGCGCCCGTCGCTCCCGTCGAGAACCGTCGTTCGACCAAGCAGCTTGAAGCGGCTTCCCGCCGCGAGCATGTCCTCCAGCTTCGCCGGG
>PLZT01000684.1:4802-4925 GCA_003152255.1 Methylocystaceae bacterium
TCTTCGCTTCGATGACGGGTCCGGTGGCGCCGCCAAGATCGAGCGGTTTGATCCTTGCGGTGCGAGCCCGCCTGATGTCGACGGCGAGTTCGAGAACTGCTTCCGCGCCCTCGGCGATCTGTT
>PLZT01000006.1 GCA_003152255.1 Methylocystaceae bacterium
GCCGGCCCCCATCGGGTGATCCAATCGCAATCGATCGGATTTCCAGATTCTCCTGCCGCGCTATGCGCTTGAGCGTCTGCTCTACCGGCTGAGGATCGGAATCGTCGATCCCGCTACCGGCGAAANNCCCGACAATCTGAAGAGCGGCGTCAACAAGGCCTCGTTTTATTCAGGTAGCACGACCGACAATGTCCATGAGCTTCGCGTAGTCAGTCACGACATCATATTTCACGCGGTCTTCAGAAACACGGCTACCTATCTCATCAAAAAACTTCCGCGCACATGCGATTTTGGTATTTTCAATCTCACGAAGCTTCATTGACGACATGGTGCCTTTCGTCTCGGCCACAAAATAGATGTGCCGGACACTGCCTTCCTTGAAGGAAATGGCCCAATCGGGGTTGTAATCACCAACCGGCGTCGGGATCAGAAAACCACGGGGCAGTTTGGCGTAGACCACCACTTCATTGCTGGTGTCGAGTTCCGTGACAAAGCGCCGTTCGACATCGGAATCGGTGACCACGTAGTCATAGACGTGGTTTTTGAGCTTGGCGGTTGCCTTCGAGAAATCCTGCCCGGTCTGATTGGCAGTGAAAATATCGACGTCGTAGTGCTCGGTCAGTCCATCATAGGCAAGACGCTCGATCACCATAGTCGCTTTCTGCTCGGCTATGATTCGCGAGGCTTCCGAGATAAAATGCTCGGGATTTTCCTTGAACTGGCCGAACACCGCCGGTGCAATTCCTGTCAGTATCTCCGCCACCGTCGTGCGCGTGAGCTGCACGAGTTCGCCGATTTTCCCGATCAGGTCGTAATTCACCAAGGAATAGACGGAGCCACCCCGCTCGGTCGCGGTGTTGGTGACCTGGAACCCGTCGCCCGACCTCAGTTGCTCATCGGCAATTTCGTCCACCTGGATGCCCGTCTGAACCGTGTATTGCAGCGGCGTCACCCTGAGCTGGCTGTCCAGCGCGCTCACGCATTTGCGGACCAATTCGTCGGAATCGAACTCGACCCGATAAACAGCCCTCTGGTTGATCCGCGACCACAGCGCCTGGAATTCCTTCTTGTCGAAATTGGCGTTTAGCGGATTAGTCTTTGGCTTGCGACCGTCGTCGATCTTCGGCAGCTGAGCGTCACTGAACACGCTGTCGATGAGCTGGAACACCTGATCAGCGTGGGGCTTCAGATCGTCAGGCAATGCGGCAAGTGCGCCTGCCTCTCGCGCATCGTGGTACTTTCCGACAATGCTTTTCTGGCGGTCGACATAGCCATTTTGGACAAGGTAGAACTCAATGCCAGCGGCCATGTCGGAAGAAACTTCAACCTTGCCACTCTCGGTATCGAGCACCTTCCCCTTGAAGTACGTCTCGCTGGCAATACGAGGCCGTGCTGACAGTGTTTCAGCGATCTCCTTTTGCAGACCGGCCACGAAATCCTTGTAACTCTCGCTGGCAACGACTGTCAGCACATTGATGTCGTGGACGATAGCCGGCTGGTCCATGCGGTCGCCGTTCTGATTGACCGACAACCGGAGGCCACGCCCCACCTCCTGGCGACGAGAAATCATGTTGTCGCTGTGCTTGAGCATGCACATGACGAAGACATTGGGATTATCCCAGCCCTCGCGCAGCGCCGAGTGCGAAAAGATGAAGCGCACCGGTTCGTCTTGCGACAGAAGGCGCTCCTTGTTCTTCAGGATGAGATCATAGGCGTCGGTATCGTCCGATAGCCCCTTATCCTCGCCGGTTTTCTTGATGTCGGGATCGACCAGACGCTTCTGCTTGTCGATCGAAAAGTACCCCTCATGCACCTTGGAAATCGGGTCTCGTTCGAGAAAGGCGTGGTACTTCTCATTTTCCAGCGCCAGTTCGGCCAGATATTCCGCCTTGAGCAGCCCATATTCCGCTTCGAACACACGGGCGTACTCACCCTTTTCATCGGCCTGGCTGTAGTCCCGGTACTTCACCACCTCATCGATGAAGAACAGTGAGAGCACTTTGATGCCCTGCGCGAAAAGCTGCTTCTCCTTGTCGAAATGGGCCTTGATCGTTTCACGGATCTGGATGCGCCGAATGTCGCGCTCGGAGACGTCACCGGTTGCCTCCCCAGCCTTCAGCACAATGCCATTGGTGAACTCGACGGTGTCGTGGTTGTAATCGATCTGCGAGATGGTGAAGCCATCGCGGTACTGGTCCAGCTCGCCGGCCTCGACGAACAGGTCATCCCGAAACTCCAGCCGCTTGAGCTGGCGTTTGATCTCGCCTGACTTCAACCGCACTCAAGCTCGAGGCGGGCGACGGGCGCCTTCTTGGAAATCTCGATCCCTTCGAGGTAGAGATAGGCATTCGTCCCGGCGAGGCCACGGGTCTGAATGCCGCGCACGGCAATCTTCTTCACCAGCTTCTGGTTATAGGCATCAAGGGCGTCGAGCCGATGAATGCGATTGTGCTGCGTCTTATGGGTCGCCGAATAGCGCAGGATCGCCAGCGGCTTGAATTTCGGCAAGGCCTCCATCGTGGCCTTGCCTTCCATCTTTTGAGGCTCGTCGAGTATCAGGATGGGGCGGTTCGAAGCGATGACGTCGATGGGACGGCGTGACTGAAAGTCATCCAGCTCATCGTAGATGCGGCGATTGTCCGCGCCTTTCGCGGCAAACGCCCGGATGTTGATGACCATGACGTTGATGCCGGCGTCAGACGAAAAGCTCTCAAGCTCGTGGAGTCGCTTGGAATTGTAGATGAAAAACCGGGCCTTCTTGCCATAGCTCTCGATGAAATGGTCAGCCGTATTTTTAAGCGAGTGAAAAACACCCTCGCGGATAGCGATCGACGGCACCATGACGATGAACTTCGACCAGCCGTAGCGCTTGTTCATCTCGAAAATGGTCTTGATGTAGCAGTAGGTTTTGCCGGTGCCGGTTTCCATCTCAACGTCGAGATTGAACTTGCATCCCACGCTGACCACCAGCTTGTCAGAGAGCGGGAGGTTCTGCCGCTTTTGCACGTCGCGGACGTTGGCCAGCACCTGTGCGTCAGCCAACTGGAGATCGGCGTTCTTAAAACCCTCCTCGAAGGCGCTGGTTTGCGCCTTCCGGCCGGGATCGATCCGGTAGCTCGTACCGCTCACGAGTGGCTGGCCGGCGAAACAATCGACCACCGACTCCACGGCGTTCGTCTGGTAGGGCTGGACCTTGAATTTCAGTTTCATGGCCATCCCCTCAGATCGATTTCATGTCGGTGCCGGGCGATAGCTGGCGGAAAATCTGCTCAACGTTGATTTTCACCGCATCGGAGACGAAGCCATTGTCGCGAAAGACGACGCGCAGAGGCTCTCGCCCGGCCAGTTCCTTGACCAGATCCTCAGTAATGCCCGCATCGAAACAGGCGATGAGCGCATTGTCGTCCACGAAAAAAACTGACTTCCCTTGGACGTTTTCCCGGCGGATAGGCAGGGTCAAGTCGACGCCCCAATCGATCAGCACCTGGAAGAGTAGGTCCTCAGCAGTCCGACCATCCCTCACGTTGTCTACCATATCGAGCAAGTCGGACTGTTTCGACTCATCCGGGCGGTAGTACACGTCCTTCATGTTAGACTCGTCCACCTTGAGCACACGGAATCCGACATCTTTTCTCCAGCTAGGATCGCAAGGTCCCGCCAATGCAGCTGCGCCTGCCTTCCGTACACGCTCCTTAGAGACCTCAGACAGAACCAATGGCCGTCCTTGCTTTTTCATGAGCTTTATCGCCACTTGAACAGTCTTTTTGGCAGTTCCTGTTGTTGACGACTCGGCCTCCTCCAAACTCTCTGGCAATTGAACCATGATGAATTTATGGTTAGAGCCATAGGCAGCGTTCGCTTTGAACACGGCTTCGGCTGTGCTGGCCGAACCCGCAAAAAAGTCCATTATCAAGGCGGAGCGATCATTCGGCGTTACGTACTCGATCAGCTTAGCCAGCTCGTCATGATCCTTGGGATTTGTGAATACCTTTGCCCCCATCAGATTCCGAAGATACTTCACCGAAACTTGGGACTGCTTATAGAAATATGATCCACGCACTTGCGTAGCGAACTCGGTATCGTCACCCTCTTCACCATTCTCGTCTTCAGCATCGGCGGAACCTTGGCCCTCTTCTGCTTCTTCGGGAATCGGGCGGATGTGCGCTTTTCTGAAGGGCGGCTCGGTGTGATCCTCACGAAACTCCACGAGGCCGAGTTTTATTTGCCGCTGCATTTCTGCTGGCGACGCGTAAATCCATCCGCGTTCAGGAACCGCACACGCTAGCCCAGTTTTTGGATGGATCACGTCATATCGCGGACCGTCGCCGCCTGGCCAGGAGATGTCTCGGTCTCTCCAAGGCCCATTTTTATCGATGCGCTTGTAGCGTGCCCATTTTTTTGCAGGGTGCGCCTTTGGCAAATCAGAATACCATGCAGAGAGATCTGCTTCGATCGCCTTGAAGTCCTCTCCATGAACGCCCTGAAGCCGGATGAACTCTTGCCAAATATCTCTCGCACCCGGCTTTTCTTCCCGCCAAACTTCCTTCTTTTCGCGAAGAAATGTGACATTTCTGGCGTAGACTAGAAGATACTCGTGACCAACTGAGAAGAATTTCGCATCGTTCTTGCGACCCTTTTCCCAAACAAGTTGAGCAATAAAATTACTCTCTCCAAATACCTGATCCATCACTTTTCGGAGTGCGGATTGCTCATAGTCATCGATGCTGACCAGAATTATCCCATCATCTTTGAGGAGACGCTTTGCCACTGAAAGACGGGCAAATATCATGGACATCCAATCAGAATGATATCTGCCCCGCGTATCCGGATTGGCAACTAAGCGGCTCCCAGAGCCGTCCCTCTCTCCGGCTTCTTTTTCAAATTGTTCTTTCGATATAGAAAAATCATCTTTGTATATGAAATCTTTACCAGTATTATACGGAGGATCTATATAGATCAACTTCACTTCACCGAGGTAAGTCTCTTGCAAAAGCTTTAGAACCTCAAGATTGTCGCCTTCTACGAAGAGGTTCTTCGTGGTGTCGAAGTCCACGCTCTCTTCTTGAAACGGGCGGAGCGTCTTGTTGATTGGCGCGTTCGCAGTAACGAGTGCTTCTCGCTTTCCAGGCCAATCCAGTCGGTATCGCTCCTGTCCCCCCTCAACAATCTGATCGCTCAGTTCCTGTCGCAAGTGATCAAAATCCACCGCAAGGCGCACTTCTCCAGTTTCGTCCGCCGCCTCGGTCACACAGCCAGGAAACAAATCGCGAATCTTCGCAATGTTGTCCTGACTAAGGTCCTGTGAATGCATCTTGAGCTTATCCATCATATTTCCCTTTCACTCGCTTGCGGCGGACTGGCGGTCGTCCGCCACGGCGAGCGTATTTTGCTGAAGTTCGGCCAGTTGCTGCTTGGCCACGCGTAGCTCGGCATTGATCGCGACGCGCTTGTTGAATTGCCTCTCCCGGTCCAACCGCACTTTGATGCGCTCGACCTCCCGGGTCTTGGCGCGGATCGCTTCCACGCGCGTTACCCGAGCCTGGATGTCCTCGTCCGGAGCCGCTTGCTCCGGCATCAAGGCACTGAGCATTTGCTCGTACAGCGCCCCGAGACTAAGCGACACGGGAAGCTGTTGGCGCGGCGCCGCCTCGTCGACCCACCCGCTCTCGAAATATTCGCTCACCACCCATTTGGTGGAGTCTGCTTCGCTCGGCCGCTTGAACGCCGCGACCGCCTTCCGCTTTCCCGACCAGCTCAACTCGAAAATCAGCGGGAACGGAATGGTGCGATCGATGGCGCGCAGCACGTCGAGGTCCAGCTCCGCCCTACGTAGGCTGACGCTGAAAATCTGAATTTCCGAAACGGAGCGCGTGGCCGCCAGATTGATCGTCTCGGGGGCGAGCTTGAACTTCCAGACGATCTGGTCGACCTGAGTGATAAACAGGTCTTTCAACGCGGTGCTCGCGCCCGCGTGCTCGTAAATCTTGTTTTTCGGGACAACGCGGCCGAAGGCGGCGCCTTTGGGATAGTCGAAGAAGGCTGTCATCCGGTCGCCTCCTCGATCACGAGGAAGGCGATCAGCTCGAAATCATCGAGACCGGCGATGGTGTGAACCAAAGCAGAGGTCCGCCCGCCGCTGAAAAGGCTGTCGAGATCCTTCTCTTCCTTGACGTCGATCATGGACCGGATCGCGGCGCTCAACAGGTTGGAACACTGCTCCATCTTGCGGCCATCCTGCGTCCGCTCGTTGAACAGGCGGCATACGTCCTGGACGGGGTCGGGACGCCCCTTGCAGCTTGAGCGGATCAGGTCGAGCAGCCGTTTGACCTGGGTGTGGTCAACCACGATCTCGCCGTCGTTGCCGATATAAACGAGATAATAGGGGTGCAGGCGGTTCTGCTGATTGACGTTCACACTGTCGTGGATGTTCTTCAGCGCGAAAATCACGCCCGGCATCAGGCCCACTGCCGAGTTTGACGGAACCACGGCATGCATGCCGTTCGGCAGTTTATCCAACTCGCCATTGGCCTTGATGTAGTTCAGCAAATCCATTCGGAAATCATTGAGGCCGAGGTCCGTGATCGAAATGCCTGTCCGCACATCTTCAAGCTCGATCACCTCCTCCTGAAGGCGCTGAAGCTGCTCCTTGCGGTAAGCAATGTCGCTGCTCTTGGAGGTCAGGACGTTGTCGTCGCCGGTCGCCGTCACGTCGGCGATCATCATGCGATTTTCGACCCGCTCCTTGAGGTTGATATACTCGTCCAGCGAGATGTCCGGCCAATAATTGACGAGCTGGATCTGGCTGTTCGGGGAGCCGATGCGGTCGATACGCCCGAAGCGCTGGATAATGCGCACCGGATTCCAGTGGATGTCGTAATTGACCAGATAATCGCAGTCCTGAAGGTTCTGTCCTTCCGAGATGCAGTCCGTGCCGATCAGGATATCGAGTTCGGCAGGCTCCTCGGGCAGGATCAGGTGCTTTTCCTTGGACCTTGGCGAAAACAGCGTGAGGACCGACTGGAAATCATAGCTCTTTTTTAGCGTGGTCTTTGGTGCGTCCGAACCGGTCACCTTGCCCGTATGAAGGCCGTTGGATTGCAGGAGGGCCGGCGCCAAATTGGCATAGAGGTAGTTGGCCGTGTCGGCGAAGGCCGTGAAGATGATGACCTTGCGGTTCCCCGGATTGAGCGGCTCAGCAAGCTTCCCGGCAATAATGCCCTTCAGATGCTGGAGCTTGGCGTCATCATCCGGACCAACCAGCTCCATGGAGGTGGTCAGTTCGCGGATCAGAAACAGATCGGCTTCCAGGTCGTGCTTCCACGACGGCACGTCCATGTCTGACAAGCTGATCTGAACCTTCTTGCCGACCGTAAATTCGTCGGCGCCGTCCAGATCGTCGTCTTCATCGTCCAGCGAAACATCGGCCAGATAGTCGCTGACGGTCTGAGACCCGCCGGAACGCTCAAAGCTGGCGATGGCGTCCAGAGTCCGGGTGATGTTCCCACTCAGCGCACGAAGCGTGAGCCGGAATGCCTCGACCGAACTTTCAAGCCGCTTCAGCAGATTCGTGGTCATAAGCGCTTGCAGGCTGCGCTCGCGATCGGCCTGACGCAGCTTGCCGCGCCCACCTTCCACCTGGGTGTCGTAGGCGAGTGGCGCGGGGCATTACA
>PLZT01000097.1 GCA_003152255.1 Methylocystaceae bacterium
GGTTTCTACCGGCGCACCATAAATCTTGACTTTTCACTACGCTGAAGAGCCGTTGTCCTCCGTCCAGAAGGAACGAGCTTATTTACATCTTCTACTGTCTCGAACGAAGAGTGCCTATTTAATCCACACGCCTAGCGGTGCATCAAAGCCCGTTACTCTGACGGCATTCGCATGGCCAATCGCTATACCGACGGAGTTCAGCTTTAAATTCTTTAGTGGTGTGTTCTGCCAAAGACCAAAAAGAAGACCGATATCCGGCACATGCGTCGAAAAAAGCGAAATCTGTTCCGATTCTTGAGCTGGCGTTGTACCTTCAAAAAGGTTCCAAACATTGTCAAGTTGAGCAACGGTCAGCCCCGCTCCAGATGCAACATCATGAAATACCTCTCTTCTTGTCGCATTAGGCTGTAATTTTGTATTGTCATTGATACATGGGATAATAAATCCATCTAAGGCATTCTTTTGCCCATCTGGCAGGTGACTTTCAAGTTGAGTCCTGTCGAACCCACGACCCAAAACACCTCCATACCGTTGTTTAAAAATATGCCAAATATTGACCTCTGTTATATCAATCGTCGCACACGATTGCGCTTCGAGGTGCCAGTACGATGCATCTTCCCGAGAAATGTCTTTAACGAACGGCATTACTGCACTACGCAAATATTCGCACAATTTTAAAAAGTTTTTTACGGTATAGTTCTGCGTGTGTTTGAGAACATAGACGAGAGAGAGTTCAGCAAATTCATTGGTGGTTAAAAGAGGAACCTTTGTCGCCGCATCGTTAAGAGTGACCGCAATGCGGCTCCGCTCAGTTTCTAGTGAGCGCCTTGCAATGATATCAACAAGCGTGTCTTTCACCACTTCGTCGCCAGAGCGCGCATAAGCAATCTGAGCATCATTCAGCATGTACTGAAAGTCGGGGTCACGAAATGCCTCTGGATTCCCTCGTCCGGGTTGGGCAAACGTCTTCAACATTTCCTCACGAAACAAGGTTAGACGGTCTTCAACCGTCTGTTGCGCGTCCAATTGATAGAATGCCAGCTGTGCAGCCAAACCCACCATGATTTCGGTCATTTGTCCCGGTGACATGCCCGAGTGAACGATCATGTCGCCTCCCGCTTGATATGCTGCGGCTCCTTCTCCGACTCGTTGATCTTGCTTGTTCATTTTTCAATCTTCGTGTCGCGACCCGACTGAATGGCTACCCCACCGTTCGTTACCGATTGCCGCTGAACCCGCTTTCGGCTATTGTCCGTCCTCCAAGCGAAGAAGCCGATCACTCCAAATATGATGGTGGCGGCAAGACCTGCCAGCCCTATTCCCTGATCCACTGTCATGTGCTCTCCCGCGTAAGACCCGCGCCAGCTCCCAAGGGAATGCCGTTAGCGCGAATTTTTATCGAAGCATACATCACTCGCGAGCGATCCGAAGTCGCGTAAGCCAATTGTCGAACGCAACACGCCCCACCTCTACGTCACAGAACCTCCCGCACCGCGCCCTTCGCCGCGCTTGTCGTCATCGCCGCGTAAGCCCGCAGCGCCTTCGACACCTTGCGTTCGCGCGCCGCCGGAACAAATCCCTTGGCCTGCTGCGCGGCGCGGCGGGTCTCGATCTCCGCCTCGCTCACCGCCAGCGTGATCGCGCGCGAGGGAATGTCGATCTCGATTCTATCGCCGTTTCGCACCAGCGCGATCAGCCCGCCTTCCGCCGCTTCCGGCGAAACGTGACCGATCGAGAGGCCCGAGGTCCCGCCGGAAAAGCGGCCGTCGGTGATCAGCGCGCAGACCTTGCCGAGGCCCTTCGATTTCAGATAGCTGGTGGGATAGAGCATCTCCTGCATGCCCGGCCCGCCGCGCGNNTCGTAGCGGATCACCACCACGTCGCCGGCGACCACCTCGCCCGTCAAAATGCCGGAGACGGCGGCGTCCTGGCTCTCATAGACGCGGGCGGGGCCGGAAAACTTCAATATGCTGGCGTCGACGCCGGCGGTCTTCACGATGCTGCCCTCCAGCGCCAGATTGCCGGTCAGCACGGCGAGGCCGCCGTCCTTCGAAAAGGCGTGCGCGGCGTCGCGGATGGCGCCGTTCTCGCGGTCGTCGTCGAGCGACTCGTAGCGGCGCTCCTGGCTGAAGGCGGTTTGCGTCGGCACGCCGCCGGGCGCGGCGCGGAAGAATTTTCTCGCCGTCTCGCTCGAGCTGACGCCAATGTCCCAACGGGCGATGGCGTCCTTGAGGCTCGCGCTATGCACGGTCGGCAAATCGCCATGCAGCAGCCCGGCCCGATAAAGTTCGCCCAAAATCGCGATGATGCCGCCGGCGCGATGCACGTCCTCGAGATGCACGTCGGACCTTGAGGGCGCGACCTTGCACAGCACGGGAACGCGCCGCGACAGCCGGTCGATGTCGGCCATGGTGAAGGGAACCTCCGCCTCGTGGGCGGCGGCGAGAATATGCAGCACGGTGTTGGTCGAGCCGCCCATCGCTATGTCGAGCGTCATCGCGTTCTCGAAGGCTTCGAACGTCGCGATGGAGCGCGGCAGCACGGAGGCGTCGTCCTGCTCGTACCAGCGGCGCGCGAGATCGACGATTGTATGGCCGGCCTCGACGAACAGCCGCTCGCGGTCCTTATGCGTCGCCAGCGTCGTGCCATTGCCGGGCAGAGCGAGGCCCAGCGCCTCGGCGAGGCAGTTCATGG
>PLZT01000063.1 GCA_003152255.1 Methylocystaceae bacterium
CACTTCAACCTTGATTCCGCCCTTTGATAGTCTTTGAACTTATTTGGCGTGGACAAAACGCGTGTTCAGCGTTCCGCTTACTTGGACCCGGGCTTCGAGACAGAGACTCGACACTTGCTGTTCGGCCTCCGGCATTCTGGCTTACGAAGTCCCCGCAAGGCGTTGTCACGGTTGCGTATTTTACCTATCAACTGAGCAGTTTGCCGCAGAGATTCTGACGCGAAAGCAATGACTTACGCCGGTGGCGGTGCTTGGAGATTCAAGACGACTTTGAACTTACGTTTACTGAACCAGCGTCAAAATGCCGGCCACGCCATTATGCGATGGACGTTACGGCGAGATTAGTTCGTGTACGTTGAACAGTCGGTCTTCGTCTAACCAAACCCGCCGAGCTATCCATCCTGCAGAGCGCGCGAGGCCCTGGAATTGCTCGACTGCATATTTGTAGGAATTCTCGGTGTGGATACGCTCGCCGGCGCGGAATTCAATTTGTTGGCCGAGAACTGTCACGCTTTGGTCCTTGAGGCTTATGATATGCATTTCGATGCGTCCCTCGTGGGCGTTATAGATTGCATGATGCCGGAATGCCTTGAGGTCGAAAGAGCCTGCGAGCTCGCGGTTAATGCGCGCCAGAAGATTAAGATTGAAGGCTGCTGTCACGCCGGCTGCATCATTGTAAGCGGCAAGGAGGCGGCGCGGGTCTTTCTTGAGATCGACGCCAATGATCAAGCGACCGCTGCGGCCAATGAGTTGCGCATAACGACGAGCAAGCGAACCGCCTCATGCGGGGTGAGGTTTCCAATCGTGGAGCCAGGGAAAAACCCGATGCGATGCAGTTCCGCCAGATCGAGGGGGTAATCGATAGGGTATGAGAAATCGGCGACAATGGGACGTATGTCGAGCGACGGATATCGCGAAGCTAACCGCGATCGGGCCTCGTAAAGCGCGCTCTCGGACACGTCAACCGCCACATAGGCCGCCAAGCTAGGCAGAGCGTCGAGCAGGATCTCCGTCTTGCGGCTAGAACCGGAACCAAATTCCACCAACATGCCGCCAAGCGGCTCGTCGTAGGCGATCTCGGCTGCATGTGCGCCGAGAATCGCGCCTTCGACGCGAGTTAGATAATATTCCGAAAGCTGCGTAATCTCTTCGAACAGCGCGCTGCCAATGGAATCATAGAAAAATCGGGGAGACAGAGCCTTGTGAGGGTTTGAAAGGCCTTGGCTCACATCTAAGGCGAAATCGGAGTCAGGAAACGAAAATCTTTCCAGGGGGCGTGCGGCATCGCGAATCATCTTGGTGTGATCTCCGAAGCGAGGCGTAGCCCCATGAACTGCCAGCGCTGGTGCGGATAGAAAAAGTTGCGGTAACTGAGGCGACTGTGGTTGTCCGGCGTCGCGAAAGAAGCGCCGCGCAAGACGTGCTGGCTCACCATGAATTTACCGTTGTATTCGCCAAGAGCGCCTTCTTGCGGCCGATAGCCCGGGTAGGGCAAATAGGCGCTTTGCGTCCATTCCCACACGTCGCCAAACATTTGACGTGGAAGACCGTTGGATGGCTGATCCACCGGCAACGGCCGCAGCGCTCGGCTTGAGAGCGTATTGCCCGTCGTCGGCACGCCTTGCGCCGCGACTTCCCATTCGAATTCGGTCGGTAGTCTCGCTCCGGCCCATCGCGCGAATGCATCCGCCTCATAATAACTCACATGCACGACTGGGGCGGCACGCTCGACCGGCTTCAAACCTTCTAGCGACATGGCAAACGATTCTTCGTCCCGGCTTTCCCAATAGAGCGGCGCGCGCCAATCATTGCGATTGATCGCCGTCCAGCCGTCAGCGAGCCAGAGCGATGCCTTACGATAACCGCCATCGGCGATGAAATCGAGCCATTCCGCATTCGTTACGAGACGATCCCCGAGACGGAACGGGTGAATGAGCGCCTCATGGCGCGGGCGCTCATTGTCGAAAGCGAAGCCGTCGCCCTGATCGCCTATCAGGTGAATTCCACCGGGAAACTCGATCCAGCTCATTGGATCGAGTTCGTGTGGGTGATCCGTGTGCGGTCGTGCGCGATAAGCTGGCCGCAGCGGGTGGGCGGCGAACAGCGCGAGAATGTCGGTGAGAAGCAATTCTTGATGCTGCTGTTCATGGTTGACGCCAGTCTCGACGAGCCGCAAGACCTCGGAATCCGGGGTCAAGGTTTGGTCAAGGAGCTTTCCCAACGCTCGGTCCACATGAGCGCGATAACTCAGTACGCGCTCGACTGACGGTCGGGTGAGAAGTCCCCGCTGAGGTCGCGGCTGGCGAGCGCCCTGGCTCTCGTAATAGGAGTTGAAGCAATAATTAAAGGTCTCGTCGAACGGTTGATAGCCCTCGAGATGTTTTTCCAGCACGAAGGTCTCGAAAAACCAGGTCGAATGCGCGAGATGCCATTTGGTCGGGCTCGCGTCCTCCATCGCTTGAACGGTCATATCCTCGACGCTCAAAGGACTTGCGAGCTCCAGCGAAAGACGGCGTGTTTCGAACAGCCGCTCCACCAGGAGCCCGACTCGATCCTGATTGGTCGACGGATGGGATCGAAGCGCCATGAGCCCTGTCATGCTGACCTCCCGTGAGAATACGATCTGGCCCTGTCACATTGGGTGACTGTAACCAATTTCGAGGTGTCTTGGGTCTCCGGGCAGCAGCGCAATCGTCTGGTTTCGTCACGGAAAGTATGCGGCAACCTGGGTCAAAAGCCGAAGGTATCATGGCATCTGCCCCGCCAACACACAGAACGTCTCAGCAAGTCTCGTCACTTTCATCATCTAGCTTGCGAATGATACAACCCCCGCATGACGAAACTGCAGCCCAGCCGACGATGTGATCGGGCCACCCGCTCAGCCATCCCCTCATTTTTCGTCGCAGGTCGTTTGCAACCTTAGGTGTAAATTTGGATTGAGAAATACTCGCTATGCGAGTCTTGCGGCGCGGGAATTTCGTTTTGCGGTGATCGTTGGTGAGGGCGTGCCATGCCAAGTTGCCCTTTCGTCCACCTAACTCTCCAGTCGAAGGGCCAAAAAGTGCCGAAATCAGGCGGGTTTAAAAATGAGGGGATTCATGAGGGCCACCCGAGCTGACCACACGTGAAATTTAATCCGTGCAGCCAAGTCACAAATAGATCAAAGTAGGGTGCATTGTGTGAAGTGGACCCCGAATTTGGGACCAGTCGTTAAGGTGTAAAGCGTCCTGCTCTGTCGCAACCGATGGAGCATGGATATGACGAAGGCACGCAAGAAGTTTGACGCGACATTCAAGGCCAAAACGGCTCTGGAAGCATTGCGCGAGGATGCGACGGTTCCCGAGTTGGCCAAGCGGCACGGCGTTCACCCCAACCAGATTTACGGCTGGAAGAAGACGGTGCTTGATAACGCGTCGAGCCTTTTCGAGCGCGGCGCGGTGGTCGCGGAAGCTGGCGAGGAAGCGCGCGAACGGGAGCTGGCGAAACTTTACGCCAAAATCGGCGAACTGACGGTGGAACGGGATTTCTTGGCCAAGAGGTCAGGGCGATGAGCATGCCGGATCGACGGGCCATGATTAATCCGGCCAAGAGCGATCTTTCCGTGCGGCGCCAGTGCGAATTGCTGGCGCTGGCGCGTTCGGG
>PLZT01000640.1 GCA_003152255.1 Methylocystaceae bacterium
AGTGGCAAGTCGCCGTTGCACATGGTCAGCGCCTGGGGCTGCGAACAGCGCTTGGTGCTGGCGCAGATCGCCACGGACGCCAAGTCGAACGAAATCACCGCCGTGCCCAAACTCTTGGAAATGCTGACATTGAAAGGGACGATCGTGACGGCGGACGCGCTCAACTGCCAGCNNTGAAGGGCAATCAGGAAACGCTGCATCGCGACGTCGTGCTGTTTCTCGACGATCCCGCCAGCAAGACGAGCACGGCCAAGCCGGTCGTCGACGCGGATCACGGCCGCATCGAGACGCGCAAGGCGACGGTTTCGACGGATGTCGCCTGGCTGCTGGAAACCCATCGATGGCCGGGCCTGAAAGCCGTGGGCAAGGTGGAGCGCGTTCGGGAAATCGACGGCAAAATCTCTTGTGAAACCGCCTACTACCTGCTCAGCGCGCCGCTGTCGCCCGAACGCCTCAATGAAGTCGTGCGNNGCGCATTGGGGCGTGGAAAACCGGCTACACTGGCGGCTCGACGTCGTCATGAACGAGGATCAGGACAGAAGCCGCCTGGGCAACGCCCCGCACAATCTCGCCGTCCTTCGTCACATGGCCTTGAACGTCATGCAAAAAGACGGCGAAAAGGGCTCACTGCGCGGAAAAATCAAAAGGGCGGGTTGGGACGAAGCCTACCTCGCCAAATTGCTCACCCTGTTTTGAAGTGCGATTGCCCTGAGAGAGAATGCCGATTCGGTTGCGTGAATGCAAAACAGCCTTGTCGTCATCGCCCCGACCACGATCGCCGGCTGACCAAGCCAAGGTGTCGGCAAGAGCGTCCAAGGGGTTGCGAGGGCATGACGGCGAGATGGAAGCCGATCTAGCGCCCGGCCTCAATCCGCCGAATCGCCTCTTTCACCCGCTCCCAATGACCAACCGGGCGATTGGCGTCCAAAACGTCCGGCGCATCGTGCTGGCGAAACCGCGCCTCGGAATAGGCTTGCTCGCCGAATCGCTCGATTAGAGCCTTGGCGTCGGCTTCAATGAGGGCGTGGCACGCAGCGCGGCGACGGAACCAACCGATCATTGGCAAGCCTTTCCCGCCACGCGCCAGTCAGCCCATATGCGCCGGCGCGCCTCGTCCAGCGTGATAGTCCCAGCGCAGACGGCCCGCGAGAGACACGTCTCTATCCGGTCCTTCTCCCCCGCCTCGTCCCACGTCTGCAATTCGAGATTGCGCGGCTCGGATAGAGCGCCGCCAAGAGCAAGCGGGATGCGATGATCCAGTTCGAAGTCGACCAGCAACTCCTCGGGGATTTCCAGCTCCCGAATGAGTTTGATCTTGACGGCCGCCGAGTAACGCGCGGACGGCCGAACCGTCTTCGTCCAGCCTGGAATGCATATTTTGGTCGCGATCGTCTCTTGCGTGACGGCGGGGTTGAGCGGGAGGTCCGAGCTCATAGTCGGCCACGTCGACGCCAGCAACGCGACCAGCGGCAATGCTCGTTTCATTTCGTGGCGGCTTTCGGCTTGAGGGCTTCGATTTGCTTCACTTCCGACTTTGCGGCGGCTTCGGCTCCCGCGTTCGGTGCTTCAGCCTTGCATTGGGTCGTCGGCGGGCTTCCGCATAGCCGCCTAATTTCCAACAGCCGACACAATGCCCCTCCTGGCGCGCTATCCAAGTCCGCCCGAAATCTCGCATCGTTCTCTCCCACGGAAGGAAACAATGCCGCTTCGGATGCGTGAAAGCAAAGCAGCCCAAGAGTGGCGGCATGGTGCCGAAGCGATCAGCGGGGTGTTTGCAGCGATGATTCCAGAAAAAAAACCCGGCCACAAGGGCCGGGCTCTCATCGATCAGTTCTGTGGCCGAGGCAAAAATTCTACCGCAGACGATCAATACTTGGCGACAACCGGATTCGGAGCGCCCCAGTTGAAGTGATAGTTCACGCCAACGCGCACGACGTTGATCGCCGGCTGGAAGTTGTAGCCAATGTTCCAGCCGTTGTTCGCCCCTCCATTGCTGGAGAGATCGACATAGAGATATTCGGCCTTCGCCGACCAATGCGGCGCGAACATCCACTCCACGCCGCCGCCGGCGGTCCAGCCGGTGCTGGTGCTGCTAAAGCCCCAAGCGTCCGTCTGACCATAGGCGAAGCCCGCCGTGCCGTAGAGCAGCAAGGTCGGCGTGATGAGGAAACCGACGCGGCCGCGCACGGTGCCAAACCATGACAGGTTGGCGTTGCTGCCGGACACGCCCCCGAGGGGGGCCATGTAGGTGTTCGCGTTATAGGGGGACTGATAGAGCGCCAAAGGGGCGTTGTTGCCGCTGGCGCTGATGCTGGTGCCCTGGAAGTCGGTCTCGACGCCGAGAACGAACTGATTGAACTGCATGTTGTAGCCGACCTGAGCGCCGCCGAGGACGCCGGCGGCGCTGCCGAGCGTATTGCCGCTGGGCATGAAGAACAGGTTGGACGCCCCGCCCGGGCCCGGCGCGCCGATCCCGTAATTCGGGTCATAATAGGCCGAACTGCCCGTTTGGCCGTTGTTGGCGGCCCAACCGCCGCCGATGTTCAGACCGCCGTAGAACCCGGTCCACAGCGGCGGGGGCGGCGGCGGGGGAATATAAACCGGCGCTTCCTTGCGCGACGGAAGATCGGCGGCCATCGCCGACCCGGTGGCAAGCGCCAATGCGATCGCGCTGACGGTGAATAGAATTTGTTTCATGGTGATCCACTTCCTGATTAAGTTGCAGGATCGATCCAGCTCTATAATGCCGGAAGGATATTGACCCACTAAACCGCCGAAACACAGAAAAGTTATGTCCCATTTGTTTCCAAAGCCGGCATCCTGGCATTTCAAACTCCTTTCTGGCGGCGTGTGACAAATCTGCAACACTTGCCTTGATGAAAAAGCAAAAACGGCCCGTCGCTACATCCGCGCTCAGGCCGTTCCATCTGCTCGGAGTGCGGCTCCAGCGCGTCGACGCGTCGCCAAACTGGCGCGAGCATAGGGCGGCGGAATTGGGGTGCGGTGATCGCGCCGACGCCGAGGGCGGGCATGTTGGCTAGAGTCATCGCGGGGTCGGCGTGCCGCGCGAGCTGGCGAATATTCTCTGACGGGCTTCCCTGCGCGAGGAAGCAGGATCAAAAAGCCGTCTTCATGGGGCCCCTCAGCCGCCCCGCGCCCTACATGGTAGGTCGACCGTTGCGCAAGAAGCGGTCCGGCGCTTTGGGGCAAATCAAGTTTGGCTTGGCCGAAGAACCCGAGCCAGAAAGACATTCTTGCTCCATCAGGCTGCTTCACAGGAGGAGCTCATGAAACGCACATTATTTGCTCTCATTGCCGGCGTCGCTATCGCTTTTGGCTCGGCGGCTGTGGCCGAAATGATAGACACGCACAAGGTTTTCCTGCCGCAGGACATCAAATGGGGACCGGTGCCACCCTCCTTGCCAGCAGGAGCAGAGGCGGCGGTGCTATATGGCGACCCGGCAAAGGAGGGCATGTTCGCGCTTCGGATCAAAGCGCCGAAAGGCTATCGCATCCCTCCGCATACGCATTCTAAACCCGAGGTCATCACGGTCATCTCGGGCAAGTTCAGCTTAGGCATGGGGCCGGCGGCGGATCGCGCCACCGCCGAATCTTTGCCGGCCGGCAGCTTCTCGTCGATGCCGCCCGGCGTGGTCCATTACGTCTTCGTCGACGAAGAGTCGGTAGTTCAGATCAATGCGACAGGGCCTTGGGACATCGATTACGTCGACCCAAGGAATGATCCTCGTCTAAACGTGGCTCCGTCAAAATAGCTTAAAGCTGAGAGGCGACGCTTCACGCCCGAAGGGCGCAAACGCAAAAACGGCCCGTCGCTACATCCGCGCGCGGGCCGCTTCGTGGCGTCAGGTTACGCAACCGTTCGCTTGCTCAAAGAATAGGCGACGTGACTCGCGCGCGCAAGAGCGTCGCCTTATGTCGTGGGTGATAGACGGTCAACGGCGCAAATCCGGCGGCGTCAGATTTTCGGCGACAGTCATCAGTCCGCCGGCCAGCCTCATGACGATGCGCGCGAGCCTGATGCGCTCCATCGGCTTTTCGCGATCCGGCGCGATGCGGAAGACGATTTATCACCAGGGCCGGTCAATAAGCGATAGCATCTGCATCTGAGCGGCCTTAACGCGATGCTTCCCCCTGCTTTATTAGTTTGGAGTCTCAAGGATCGCGCACCGCTGAGCTTCCCGACGCAAATAGGCGACGCAGCCTAATATCCAGCGATCGAGATCGGCGACTGTTGACGGGACATGAGCAACTGAAACGCTAGGTTGCCGCCACCAAAGCGCGGCGCTTGCCAAGTGCATGCGTTCGACCGTGAGACCAATGAGCAAACTCTCGGCAGAAACCGCTGCTGCTTCGCTGCCGAACTCACGGGCTGCGGGCTCCGCTTCAGGGGCGTCGAACCGAACTGGCGCATCGGGTGCACCAACCCGAATGGTCTCAAGCACATCAATCTGCCAATGTGGGTGCCCCGCCTGCTCGACGAAAGCATTGCTACGCCCACTAACCCATTCGCTTCGCAGAATCTGTGGTTTCGATAGTTCCCCCTGGCGACCGATATGCAGCGTGAAGCCGCCTTCCACAAAACTGAAGCTCTGTTCTGCGCGCTGCTTTTGCCAGCACTCGCGATAGCCAGCCCAGGCAAGAACATCGTCGGCGATTCGACAGAGCGGAACTACGCGCTGTGGGTTTCCGAGGAAAATCTGCGGTTTTGGCGTAACCGTTCACATCCCCAGGCC
>PLZT01000674.1 GCA_003152255.1 Methylocystaceae bacterium
CAATCTTTAACGCCGTTGGTATTACACGGACGGAACCGGCCATACTGGCGGGCAAACCATTTGCAGTTGGGGCAAAGCCGCCGACAAACAAGCGGCAAACCAAAACTGCTCCACAAACGGCGTCGCTCCCACTCCGCCAACTACCCCGAAAAAGATCAACTGCCCTACCCCCGGCGGCGGCGCCCCGGGCACGGCGATTCCGCCGACGCCCGCAAGCGCCCCGGTGTCGTTGCCCGCCAGCCTCGCTTAATCGGAGCTTCCCATAATGGTCCTCTTATGCCGAGTGCGGCGAGATCGCTATGCAATGGTGATCGCCGCTATCCTTCTCGCTACCTCCCCACCATCGGCTATCGCCCAGCAGGCAGCCGCACGCGCTGCGTCGCCGTCGACATCGGTGTTCGACATCGCGCAAACCGGCGTCGAATTTCAAACCGGCGACACATGGTCGCAAAACGGGCAGACCTTTCGCCTGTACGGTGTTCAAGCCTGCATTCGGGGAACCCAATTCACAAATCCGGCTGGCGTCAAAATTGATTGCGGTGAGGCGTCGGTCGCGTATTTCGCCGCGCTCATCCGAGACACCAAGCCGCGCTGTTCCGCCGTGACGCAAGCCGGAACAGCGCCCGTAATATTTTCGGTTTGCGCCGCTCACGTCGGCCAAAACACCCTCGACCTCGGCACAATTCTGATTTCGCAAGGCTTCGCGTTCGCCGCCGTCTCACCGACCGGGAAGCCTTTTCAATTCACCTATTCGGTCGTCGAGGGCGAGGCGCAAAAGGCCAGGCGGGGTCTTTGGGCCGCGGATGATCTTCCCCACCCGAGCAAGGTGCTGGCGGATGCTCTAAAGGCGGGCGCGCGGCCTCGGTAATCGGATATTTGTCAACGGGAATGCGCCAAAGGCAGACCCCGCCTCATCAGTCGATATCGTTCTGCAAGGCAGGCGCCGGTGAAAGCGCCGATCGGTTCATAGGCGTCGTCTTTGCTCTCGCGTAATGGTTTGGTCCAACGCTTGAAGGAATTGCGACCGGTTAGCCGAAGAGAATGGCGGGGGGCCGGCGGTGATTTCTGCAGTCGAGCGGATGTGCTCCATAAGCGCGCGCTGCGCGAGAGCGAGACCGATCGAGTCCTTCGTAAAGGCGCGACCATAGGGCGCGATGGCATGCGCATCCTTCGCCAATATGCGTCCGGCTAAAGGAATATCGTTGGTGACGACCACATCTCCAGCAACCACCCGCTCCGCGATCCAATCGTCTGCGACGTCGGCTCCCGCGCCGACGATTACCCTTGCGATTAGCGGCGATAGCGGGATTTGCATAAAACTGTTGGATACAACGAACGTCGGCAACCCGTGTCGTGAGGCGACTTTGTAAGTTTCTTCCTTTACGGGGCAAGCGTCGGCGTCGATATAGATCGTGATCGTTATGGCCGCATCTTAACAGATTGGGCGCCGGTCGTCGCCCGCTGACAAACCCGGCGCCAGAGGAGCGAGAAGAACTCGCGCGTGCCGAATTGCTCAACCGTTGCTTGCGCAATCGCGCTTACGTCGTTAACAACTTTAGACAGCTGATGGAACGCATTCCCGGCATTTTGAAATCCATCCAACCCTGAAAGGGCTATCATGGCTAAGGCAAAAGTCAGCAAGCCGAAAATCACCAAGCCTGAAGCCGCGTCCGCACGCCCGGTCAAGGAAACCTTCACCAAGGCCGCGCTGATCAACCTGATCGCCGAGCAGAACGACATACCTCGCAAGACAGCGGTGGGCGTCTTCGCCACGCTGGAGAGCGTGATGCTCGGATCGGTGCATCCGCGCGGCGTGGGCGAATTCACCTTGCCTGGCTTGCTGAAAGTGACTCTGCGCAAAGTGCCGGCTCGCAGGGCGGGAACCCTGGTCCGCAATCCCGCCACGGGCGAAATGGTCAAGGGTGCGGCTAAACCGGCGAGCATGCGGGTGAAGATCCGCGCCTTGTCGAAATTGAAGACCGCCGCCTCACGCTGATTTGTCGTTCGGGCGGGCAAAGGACTCCTGATATTGCTTCGCCAGAGCGCCTTGGTAATCTCCGCCATATGAGCCGCCGCGTGGTAGGCCCGATTGAACTGGCGCGTCGACATCGGGTTGATCTGGTCTCGCCCGGGAAACAGCCAGACCTGTGACCGCGCGATGGGCCGCCAATCGCGCAAAAGGTCCAGCAACTGTGGCGAGAGCATCGCTTGACGATCTGCCGCCCTTGCCTTGCTCGACGCGGAGCATCATGCGCTCGCTGTCGATATCCGAGACTTTAGCGAGACGACTTCCGAAACGCGCAGGCCGGCGCCATAGGCGACGCTGAGCGCGGCCTTATATTTTGCCGGGCCCGCCTCCAACAGGCGCGCGACTTCCTCGGGGCTGAGGACGATCGGCAATTTGCGCGGCTCGTGGACGAACGTTAGATGTCGAACTAAGTCGAGCCGTTCGAGCGTCGCGGTGAAAAAGAACCGGAGCGCCGCGATCGCGCAATTGATGCTCGGGGCGCCGACATGGTTCCGCGATCCTCTCTTGGCGCTTCGCGCCGCCGCTCGCCCCCGGGGCAGCCTCGGCGTGCTGATCGGCGCCGACCTGCTCAACCTTGAAAAGCTTCAAGACCTCGGGGTGCCCGTTCTTTCGATCGGGGGTGCCGACACCTTCGACGGAATCTTCGTGACAGGCAAGAGGCGGTTCTGCGGGCGGGGTTCACCAGCGGCGGTAAGCGGCGAGACGAAAGGGTCGAGGCGCCTAGCCCACGACGACGGGCGCACAGAGCCTGCGGCGCGCGCCCTCCGGATCACATCGCGGCGACAAACACCGCGAGGTTTGCCCGCGAGGGCAGCGACACGGCAACTCACCGAGGCTGCGGCGTTTGACGCGCTCTCAAATTTAGAGGCTCTTCTGCAATTTTTGTGG
>PLZT01000030.1 GCA_003152255.1 Methylocystaceae bacterium
TTCGATGAATTTTGCAAGTGGCTCAGAAGTCTCTATTGATGCGCCCCCGATCGACGCCGACGAATTGGTAAGTGCCATTGCGGGGCGTTTAGTCAAGGACGGGCTCCAGATTACAGTTCGGTTTCGCCCAGCAGCTTTCGCGGCGTATAGCGCCTTGTCGGCGCGTTCGATCGATAGCTGGACAGAAACATCCGGGTCAATCACCGTGACGCCAAAGGAAGCCGTGGTCGTGAATGGAGGGTGACCTTCCCTGTGGATCACTATCTCGGCAAGCTCCTTGCCTAGCAGCTCCATCTTCGCTTGACCGGCTTCAAGCTCGGTGTTCGGCGTGCAAATGAGGAATTCCTCACCGCCGTAGCGGAAAATCGTGTCGTGCGACCGCATTCCCGACCTCATATGATGTGCGAAGCGGACGAGGACTTGGTCTCCGACGGTATGACCGTATTTATCATTGATGCTCTTGAAATTGTCCAAGTCCACCATCGCAATGCATGTCGAATGCGCTTTGCGCTTTGCTAATGCTTGCTCCTCACGAAGTTTCGTCAGCATGTCCGCGCGGTTCGCTGTCTCGGTCAGCGGATCGAGATTGAGGATTGATCTTTGAAGTTCGTGCTTTGTCGTTAAGAGCCCACGCCGCATCTCCTTCACCGCCGTCGTGAAACGCTCATAACTTTGGGCCGAAATCGATTGTTGGTTCATGGTGGCTCGGAGCATATCCCTCCCGCAGTCGTGTACGCGTTTATGGGCGGCTTTGATTTGGGTGAAAGCCGGATGCGCCGCGAAGTTTTTAGAACCAGCCCCATAGAGACATTGGCCAAATTGACACTTGTGATGGGCGTCGTCTTCGACATCGCTCGGGTCCGGAACTTGTGAACAAATAAGCGTTCTGCTGAGCGCCTGGCACCATTGCTCATGGTCAAAGAAAGCCTGCCGAAGCCCACTCAGAGCCGAACGCATTTGAAGTTGAGATAATTCCGAAAACGACATTCTGCGACTCGCAAGGAGGGGTTGCGCTGTGCGATACAAAATAGAAATCATGGATTTGTATTTGCTTAGACAATTAGTTCAAATGCGACGCAATCTGACGCCGCTGCGGGAACTTTTGTAAGAGAGTTAATCGCGGTCTAACCCTCGCAGTCGTAGCCTGCGGAAGTTGAGGTTGCGTTTGAGATGGGCGAAACACATCTCGACCTTCTTTCGCAGTCGCGCCGATCGTGCGTATTGCGGGGTTTCCCTCAGTCCGCGCACATGTTCGCGTTCGGCTTCATAAAGATTGCGCGTCACGATGCGCGACGCCGCCTTCGTGCAGCGCACCTTCAACGCACCATCCCCAGCAATCCCTCGTGCTGGCGCGATAGGGCATGGCCCCGTCGTCGCGCACGAGGCCGTTGTTCAGGAGCGTCTTCCCGGCCGAACAAGTGAAAGCGTTCGCCGTTGCATCGAAGACAAAATAGGCGCGGGTGGCGTCCGCCTCGATCACGCTTGCGTCGATGGCGAAGCCTTCGCCGCCGACCAGTCCCGTCTTCATGCAGGCGCGCACCACCTCCTCGAAAACACGACGGAAAAGCTCGCTTTCACGAAACCGTCCGTGGCGAGTTTTCGAGAAGGTCGAATGATTGGGAACCGCGCCTTCAAGGCCAAGACGACAAAACCAGCGATAGGCAATTTCCGGATCTCGCTAAAATCAGTAACCGCGTCGATCCCGCGCAACAAATGATCGCGCGGAACATGGCTTTCGAGCCGAAACTCGTAAAACAAACGCTCCGGTTCGTCCTGACGCCCCATCATCGCGACTCTCCGCAGGCGAAGCACCCGAAATGAGCGAATCACGCCTCCAAACCGCGATCAAGCCGGGTTTTTCAACAGCATCCGATTGGTGCTCAAAACCCAGTCCATTGATTCCAAACCACTTTTCGTGTGCAGAATTGACGTGCATAATTCGTCTCCGAAAATCAGGGGCTATGGGGCCGCGCGATCGCGCAGCTTGAGGGAGGCGAATGATAGAACTACCGAGGCTAAATCCGTCAACCTGTGAGAGTCCGCCGCGCCAGATTTACAACTTAGCAAGAGTTAAAGCTAAATTTGAATCATACTGATTGATATTTTGAATAGTTTTTTATGTTTGAAGTTTGTCCTTCGCCATGACATCCTCCACCTTAGCAATGCGGGACAAAGCAAATGAAAAGATTCCTCATCGAAGTCGCGGATGGGAGAGGCGGGAACGGGGTTTTCTTGGTTGAGCATCGTGGTAGGGCCTTGATCGTTGCTGATAGGGCCCAGAGGCGAGCGGTTCAGGCAACGGCGGGCACGGAGCGCGGCCCCGATTCCCTCTCCGCTCAGTCCACCTCAGCTTGCCTCCGATCAAGGGCGGGCGCGCATGACAGCCAAAACGATCACTCTGAACCCTCCAATGGAGGGCACTGTAAAGACGACCCTTCGCGCTGCTCGCGACGCCCAGCAGTCGATCTTGCTTGACTTTCTTGCGCGCGGTTGTCGCGCACTGGAGGCGATTGATATGCGAAGGCCAAGCGCGGCGCATGCCTGCCGATAGCTGGGTATTCCCAGAGATGTTTCGCAAGGCGAAGTCTATCTCGTCGGCCCCGTGGCGTGCTCCTGAGCCACGGGGCCTTCGTATGTCGATGGTCACGCAATCAAGCACGCAGCATTGGCTTCCGTTCCTCTAGAGCAGGATCCGATCGAAGGCTGTGGTGCAAATTCCACGAATGGCCGCGAAATTGGGTTCGGGCGTTCATTGGGATCAAGCAGCAAGCACCGCGTTCCAAATCTCAAGCGCGGTTTTGCCAGTCGTTCTGAGTTTGCTCAGTGTGAATTGACCTTTCCTGATCCGATGCATGAGCTCGATGCCGGCGATCGTGATCGACGCACGCCGAAATCGCTTGAACCCGAGCATAGGGCCCAAACGAAGCTTGATGGATCGGTGGTCCTGTTCAATTAAATTATTGAGGTACTTTGATGATCGTGCCTCGGTTCGCCCGCCTCGACGGTGTTCGCCCAGGAATTCCCTGGCCACCCGGTGCGGCGAACAACGCATTCTTACGTATATCGAAACAGCACGATCGGCGGATCCGTCCCGCCATGCCCACGATCATCCGACGCGATCGCCCAGAAGAAGCCTTTTTTCGTGCGGCGGCGGCCGGGATCGAGAACCAGAGCCGTCGTTTCATCCATGAAGACGCGGTCCGCCGAGGCGAGACGCTTGCGGCGACCGGCTCGAGATGAAAGCAGGCGCGCGCCGCCCAGTTACCCAGCGTCGCCCGATCAAGGATGACGCCCTGGCGGGCATAAATTTCAGCCTGCCGATAAAACGGCAGATGATCGCCAAACTTCCCGACGATGACCTGGGCGATGAGCGCCTCGGTCGGCAGGCCGCCGGGCACGACATGTTCGGGAGCATGCGCCTGCGCGACAGCGCCCGAGCAGCGGCGGCACGCGTATTTGGGACGACGCGTCACCAACACCCGGAACTGGGCCGGGATCACGTCGAGACGTTCGGAGTTGGCTGACGCCTATTGGACGGGCTCCTCGGCCGCCGGCGGCTTCTCGGCGGGCTCGGCTTCGGGAGGGCGCGCGGCGGGTATGTTCGTCGGATTCACTTTCTTGGCGGAAGCCTGCACAGAAGCTTTGGCGATGGCCGACTGCTTGGCTACAGGCGTTGCCTGTTTTTGGGGCTGGGATCCGCATGACGGCTCCAAGGCGCGAATCGGCGCCCACATGGACCAACGTTGGCTTCCGCCATTCAACCCGTTTCGGAACAGATGGGCTGATTGGGGTCAGCTGCCAGATGGGCGGCTGCTCATTTCAGGATGAGAGAACGTGGTCGGTGTCGAATCGCCACAAGCATCGAGAAGGAATAGCCGTGAAGTATTTTGCCGGATTGGACGTGTTGTTGGAAGAGACCTCGATCCGAGTCGTCGAGGAAACCGGACGCGCCTTGAGAGAATTGCGCGCCACGAGCGAGCCGGAAGCCCTTGTCGCGGCTTCGTGGGAAACGGATTCGAAGTTGGAGCGTGCCGGCTTGGAGGCCGGCACGCTGACAGCGTGGTTGCAAGAGAGGCTGACGCAAGCCAGACTGTTCGCCTGTCTTGTCAAATGACCATCATCGCGGCAGTCCCGGCCTCCATAATCCTGTCATCGAGTGGATGTCCATTCAACGCGATTTTAGACGGATATCGCGTACGCGCGCGAGGTGGGAACTGAAGAAAGAAATCAATCAATCAAAAAATCAAGGCTCATCCCGGGTTCCGGGGTGATGCAACCGGGCTGGGCGTCCGCGAAGGTGGGCGGTGCGTCGAAATGACTCGGCCTGGGGCGCTTTCGCGGAGTGCAATTGCCTGAATCCATATGGCTCTCGACTGATTCGTGAGAGGTTGGAGCCATGGGCGTTCTGATCAATTTATCGGCGCTGCTCGATGACGCGAAATGTTTCGAACTTGTGCGTCAAACGCGCTGGCCGCAAGGCGTTCGCTGTCCGAAGTGCTGCGGCGAACATGTCGTGCGCAACGGCCATGACGACACTCAGCCGCATCGCCAGCGCTATCTTTGCAACGATTGCCAGTTTCGTTTCGACGATCTCTCGGACACGGCGCTGGCCGGCCATCATCAGCCGCCGCGCGTTTGGGTATTATGCCTGTGTTTCATGGGGGCTGAATCTCTCGAACCGACAAATTGCAAAAGAGCTGAGCTTGAATGAAAATGACGTGCAGGAGATGACGACGCAGTTGCGCGAAGGGTTGGCCGCCAAAACTCCGCCGGTCGTCTTGTCGGGCGAGGTCGAGATCGACGAGGTTTATGTCGTCGCCGGTCACAAGGGCAATCCCGCCGCCGTCGAAAAAAGGCCGCAAGGGCCGACGCAACAGATTGAAGGGCGCGCCCGGACGCGGAACGCTCGAAAAGGAAAAGCCGCCAATTCTCGGCATGATCCAGCGCGGCGGCCAGGTCGTC
>PLZT01000655.1 GCA_003152255.1 Methylocystaceae bacterium
AGACGACTGGCTACAACAGGCGCTCGAAGTTTGAAGCGTCGATAAGTCGCTACAAGCGCGTCATCGGAGATACCTTGAAGTCGCGCGATGACGCTCGCCGTGTGACCGAAGTTGCAATCGCGATCAAATCTCTCAACCGAATGCGCAAACTCGGGCAAGCCGATTTCGTACGCGTTGCGTAAATGATTCCACGACGGCGCCGTCGCGCTTTTCGAACCCTCCGTGCAACAAGGCCTCTTTGATCAGCTTGGCGACCATGTCATGCGTCCACGACGCGAAGGCAAAATTGAGTTGCAACGGATTCTTGCGTGTCACCGTCTGGTAAACCCGCCGCATCATCTTGCCCGAGAGTTTTGGCGGACGCCCGGCGAGGGGCTTGGCCTTCAGTCCATCGCAGCCGCCATGGCGATACCGCGCAAGCCAGCCGTAAACGGTGGAGTGATCCAGGCCGAGAACTTTCGCGATGACCTCCGGACTCTCGCCATCCTGCACACGCTTGACAAGGCGTACACGCATTTCCTCAAGGGTCCTGTGATCAAGCCTGCGAGCGTCATTGCTTGTCATTGAAAAATGAATCACACACCAATCGCACAAGCAAGCAATATGTCGACCTACTTATGAACGGATTAATAGTATCGAATATTACGCGTTCCGGACGCAACGGCCGCCATCTCATCAGCTTCGGTAAAGGATGCGCGCGGCACCGTCCCACATGCGTGGAGCATGCTTATGCAAAACAGCAGACCGAATATGGCTCGTGTGAGCCTCATGGTTCCGCGTTTATTCCATTGTCCTGAATTTGAGAGAGCGCGAGCCGCATTTTTCCGAGCGCACGAGCCTCGATTTGGCGTACGCGCTCCTTGGAAATGCCAAGTCGTCGCCCCATTGTCTCGAGCGTGACGACGTTCTCATTCAAACGACGTTCGCGCACGATCCGTGATTCGCGTTCGTCGAGGATAGCAAGAGCGTCTCTCAACCAAAGCGAACGCCTGTCCGTATCAATCGCTTCTTCGACGATGTCGTCGGGTAATGGTCCTTCATCGACGAGAAAATCTATTCGTTCCGAGGAGGCGCCATTGTCGTCGATAATTGGCGCGTTCAGCGATAGATCAAAACCAGATAGTCGCGAACTCATTAACTCGACATCCGCGCGATTCACTCCTGTGACCATAGCAATTGCATCGAACGCATCAGCAGCAAGCAATCGGGGTTCGCGCGTCAGCTTCGCACTCAAGCGGCGAAGGTTGAAGAACAACTTCTTTTGCCCCGAACTCGTACCGCCTCGTACAATCGACCAGTTGCGCAGGACGTAATCCTGGATCGAGGCGCGTATCCACCATGTCGCATAGGTGGAAAACCGCACCTCACGGCTAGGATCGAAACGCGCAGCAGCTTGCAGAAGACCAACGTTTCCCTCTTGCACGAGATCAGCGATCGATAAACCATAGTGACGGAAGCGGGTCGCCAGCGCGATCACCAGCCGCATGTGCGCTTTTACTACCACATGCAGCGCTGCGCTGTCGGCATGCTCGCTCCAAGCGATCGTGAGTCTCTTCTCCTCTCCGCGTTCCAGGTAAGGCGCATCCTTGGCCGCCTTCACGAGATCACGACTAAGTTCCAATGAATAACCCATCATCGCCTCCTGAGAGGGTGAAGCGTAGCAAACAGGGCCGCATCCGAGAAAGCTTCGGAAACTACTCAATTGCATCGCGGGCCGCTTTTCTGGTGAACCGCTGCCGGAAACGTGAGTGTGCACCCTAATGGGAAGGCTTTACAATGCTATGAATTTAGGTTGTTGGCTTAGCCATGCCTGGTGCGGACGCAGTCGAGTGACGACTGATTGGCAATTACCCACCGCCATTTTCGGCGCGCCGATCGGGGGCGAGGCTCCTGATTTCCGCGCCCCCCTTTGCCAGGGAGTCCAATCTCTGAATCCATGTCCTCATGGAACGGACTGATTTGCAGCGCCTGAGCAAGGACGAGTTGATTGAGCTGGTGATCCAGCTTCAACGACCGGATAAGACGTCGGGCAATTCGTCGAAGCCTCCGTCCACCGACAAGAAAGAGAAACGTGAGAACTCCCTTCCTGGCGGGGCGAAGCCCGGGCATGAGCCGCACAATCGTCGGCTGGCCGACAATCCCGACGAGTTCCGCGACCACAGACCAACTCATTGCGAGCTATGTGGCGGCTGTCGCACGCGCTGGCCAAGTAACGTGGTTACCAAATCGTATCCGACAAGCCAATGGGCGGGCAGAGGATTTACAAGATCGTGGGGAACACATAGGGTTCTTGGATAACCTACCCCTAGACGATGTTGATGAAGATACCGGCAAAAAATATCCGTCGGTCGATATGACAATGCTGAATGAACGCGAAGTTCAGCAGCGTATAAGCGCATATTTTGGTATCGCCGATAAAGGTGAACGCCGTTTTTTAAGGCATGCCATGATGCTTATGACTGCAGCACGGCATTAAACATTACCCACCGAGCGTCTTGTCTTGGTTTTTAAACCAAGCGAGTGCGTGCTCAAAATGCTGCGGATTGAAATCTGGCCAATACTCATTCCTGACATAAAAATCCGCGTAAACCGATTGCACCGGGAGAAAGCCACTGAGCCGACATCCTCCTCCCCAGCGTACAATTAAATCCAGGCGTGAAACTTCACTGGAACGCAAGCCGCCATTTTTAAGACCGTCCAGGTCCCATTCCCAGCCATAGTTGATAAGCAGATTAACCTTTATTCCGCCCCCCTGACGCTGCCGAAATTCGTTTAACTCCTTGGGAAATTGTATCGAAGTCTCATCACCGACAACAAG
>PLZT01000581.1 GCA_003152255.1 Methylocystaceae bacterium
GCCGTCACGCCACCCCAAGGTCGCCAAGCTCTGCCCCCTGGAGTCAACGCCACCATAGCACGTTTCGCCTTCCAGTTTCGGTGCAAATTGTCGATGGGGCGGGTCGCCTGTGTTGTATTCTTGTTCGCTGGGGCTGGAGTTCCTTGACCTTGCTCGCCTTGTCGCCGGGCCGCACATCGGCGAATACAATGTCGATCCCGAGACTCTTCGCGATGCGCTCCGCCGTGCCCTTATTGTCGCCGGTGAGCATGGCGACGTCGACGCCGCGAGCGCGCAGTGCTCCCGGCGTTTCGATCGTCCCCGCTGACCCGCAAATGTCCGCTTGGGGTCATCTTCAGCCCTGCCGGCGTTGGCTTCGGTGGGGCAGCTTGTCCTTCGACTCCGGAAATTGGGCGGCGTTCTCCCAATTACGCTTCGCGCCAAAAGCCGAAGTCGTCGTTTCCTGCGCAGCGTGCGGCTCCGCGTATTTCTCTGAGCTCAGCTTTTTTTGCTGCGAGCGGCCGCGCCTCCTCCACCGTGTGGAGCCGTTTTGTTGGGCGTGTTGTGGCCATTTTCGTCCACAAGTTTGCGCCATCGAGCCAGTCGCTCGGGTTCCAATGTTCCGTCGATTACGGCGGCCTGAACAGCGCAGCCGGGTTCATGGGCATGAGTGCAATCGCGGAACCTGCAAAGCGGGGCCAGCTCCGTAATTTCCGCGAACAGGGTGCTGACGCCATGGGCCGCATTGCTGATATGGAGCGTGCGTATTCCCGGCGTATCAATTACCCAGCCACCGCCCGCGATGGCGTGAATCGAGCGCGAGGTCGTAGTGTGGCGTCCTTTCGCGTCGCTTTCGCGAATCTCCCCGGTTTGTTGAGGCAGCGACTGCATCGTCTCCGCCAGAATATTGACCACTGTCGATTTGCCAACGCCAGAGGAGCCGACCAACGCCACTGTCTGCCCCATCCCACGCCAAGGGGCTAATGCAGTCGCGGCGTCACGGGAATGAGGGGACAACGTCACGACGGCCAAGCCGCGTTGCAGGGTTGCGGCCTTTTGTTGATAGGCCTTCGCATCATCCGTGGCGTCGACCTTGGTCAGCAGGATCACGGGATTGGTCCCCGCTTGATTTGCCAACGCCAGATACCGCTCCAGTCGGGCCGGGTTGAAATCAGCGTTACACGAAGTGACGATGAACAACGTATCGACATTGGCGGCGGCAAGCTGCGGGGCCTTCGCCCCTTCCGTATGCCGTTCCAACAATGTCTTGCGACTCAATCGACGGTGCAGCACGTGGGTTTGAGGATCGACAAGCGCCCAATCGCCAACAGCAAAATCGCCGGAGTTGGCGTGAACAGGAAGGGTCAGTTGGATGCGGCCGGTTTGAGATATCGCCGTCAGGCGGGTGCGGTGAACCGAGGCGATACGGCAAGGATCAAAGGCAAAATCTTCGAGCTGACGCTGATCCTCAAAAAAATCAGACCATCCGAGATTTCGCAGAGCTATCGAGCGGGCTGAATTGGAGGAGCCTGTCACCATTGCGCCTGCGGGCGCTCATTCGCACGAACCCGTGCGCCGACGTGGGTGTCAATGGGGCTGGGCGTAACTGTCGCCGTTCCTGAGGCAAACAGCTCTGCGGCTTTCGGCTTCATCTCCACATCCTCAAATCCGGCCGGCGCCCGAACGCGCACTCGCCGCCGCCAAAATGCCATATGGAAAAGTGTCGCGGGAGGTTCGGAATCTACTCAGGCCCGGTTCCGTCACGCGACCTCTGCCGGACCTGGTTGAAACCCCGCGGCGGGGCGTCAATCCGAGGCTCTGAGGGGTCATCTTCGCCCGTGCCGGCGCTGGCCTCGGTGGGGCAGCTTGTCCTTCGACTCCGGAAATTGGTCGGCGCCCCGTCCATTACGCAGCCCGAATGAAGAAGGTGTGCGACGCATCCGTTCTCCCCGCGGTCGGATTGGGACGTCCGATCAAACCGGGTTAAGCCGCCTCGACGCCGCGTCGAGGTTCGAATTTCTGCCCGGCTTCGCGGCCCGCGTGATAGGCGTCCGGCGCGATCCGGCGCTTGCGCGCTTGCCCCTTTGCGTGGAACGATAACCCAAGCTTCTCCAGTTCGTCCTCGATGACGGAGGCTTTTATGGGCACGAGGTCACGGCCCGTCGAAAGCCGGTTGGCGGCGTCGCGCTCGGCTTTCATGCTCCTTAACTTGTCGCGGATTCCGTGCGCGAGCCCGATCTGGAACGAACGCGTCGAGATACGGCGCGTGCTGGAGGCAATCATACTATCCTCGTTCTTGAAACGAGCCGTTTCGGTCGCGAAGGTCGCGACGATCAGATCATAGAGATAATGCGCCGCCTCGACATCCGCCGGCAGGCCGAAAAACACGTAACGGATCGCGCCGCTCGCGGTCGTCTCGATCCACACTTTGCAATCGCAGAACAGGGCGATCGCTGGCACGCATTCGTCGAGCGGCGCCCGCCGCCGCCGGCCAGTGTCGACGCCGACGCCCTCACAGGCCTGATCGCGCATCTCGACCTCGCCGAGCGACAGGCCATAGCGATCGAGCAGTTCCGCAATTTTTCTGGCGGAAGCCAGCGCCTCCTGTTCCGTGCAGCCTTGTTCGACCGTTTTGCCGCGCAACGCTTGGATGCGTTGCAGGACGCGCGCGAGTTCCGCGTCGCCGGCGTTCTTTTCGGCGCCCGCGCGCCGCGACGCCACGAGCCGGCGGCGCAACTCTTCGAAAAGCGTGCGCGTTTCGTTCGGCAGTTGTTGTTCCACGACGGCGCGATCGATTGCCGCCGCGATAAATTCAAATGACTGATCCGCGCCGCCGGATCCGGCCGCGGCACGGCGATCAAGAGTCTCCATCATAATGAAACCGATGCGCAAAAACGCATCCGCGAGATCCGCCCGCCCATAGCGCCGCGAGCTGGCGCTTCGCGCCAGCGCCTGGATCAGGTGCGGCGGAGAGGCGAGGCCTCTCGTCTCCCGGATATTCTCAGCGGAGGGCTCCTCGCCTTTCTTCGCCGCGGCGAGGGCGTAGGCGAGGCGATCGAGGTCGTCGTGTTCTTCCTCCTCCTCGGCGAGATCTTCGAGCAAGTCCTCGGAAAAAAGGTTCAAGCCCTCGATGCGCAGACCGCCATGGCGCATGACATGCCGATAGACGGCGGCGGCGCAGCGCCGCGGATTGTTCATTCCCTTGCCCGGCCGCACAAATGAGAGGCCCTCGGCGAGCGCTCCGGCGTCGAGCGGCGTCAAGGGCCCGAGCGCGACAAAACCGCCGTCCGGCAGCGGCGCGAGCCACGTTGCGATACGAGCGTCGCGGGCGCTGCCGGGAATGTCCTCGTCGAAAAGGGACAGGCGTTCGCCATTGGCCAAATCCTTGGCGAGGAATGTTCGCGGCGCGGCCCGCGCTTCCAATTGAAGTAGATAAAAGCTTGTCTGGGCCAGCGCGTCGAGCGCCGCGCGCTCCACGCCGTCGGCGCGGCGCTGGCGAATAAAGCGTTCGATCGGCGCGACCCCCAACAGCGGGGGCGTGAACAGCGCCAAATAGCCCGCGAGCGCGAAAGCCTCCATGACCAGAAGGGCGCTGGAGGGCGCGTTGGGATCAAGATTCCTTTTGGAAAGCCATTGTTGCGCCGTCCCCTCGACTTTCGCAGGGGAAACGCTCCCCACGGCTTCAAGGCAAATCTCCTCGATCCGCCGCGCGAGAAGCGCGCTTTCGCTTTCCCGGGCGTAGCCATTGCTACGCGATGCACGTGATGTTGCCTTTCGCCGCGCCGACATTTCTTGGCCTTTCCCCTTCGAATCCTCTTGATCAGATTATCATCGCGCCGCCATTGGAACGCGCCAAGTCGGCGTCATCCACTGGAATATTGTGGCGCGTTACAGCCCTGCCGCCTTGGTCAGATTGACGCGGGATCGGTCGCGTTTCCTCTGGTAGCGCCTCGTCATTTCGGCACTGGCGTGGCCGAGGTGTTTTTGAACCTGGGCTTTTTCGACCTGGGCGGAACTGGCAAGACCGGCGCGCAGGGAAACTGCGGCGACATGAAAAACACATAGCGATGCTTCTCAGGCCGGCCTTTCAGTTTGTCTAAGTCCTTTTCCAGCTTGCCGTTGCTATGCGGCCATAGCGCCTTTTCGGGGCAACCATTCCAGCAAGAGATGATCGGCATTTGAACCTCACGCCGCTTCACACCTTTCGGTTAGGAGAAATTCAAAGACGCCGTTAGGACTTCCCGCTGGAACACAGTTTCCAAGCGAACGGGTGACCTTTCGATCACGATCTCCAGGAGTCAAACAACCATGCAGGATCTCACGCCCGAAGGGCTTCGCATTTTGGAAGACGTCGCCCGGCGCCATGCGGTGAGCCTCGAAGCCATTGTCACCATGCTCCGTGCGCTCATGGAGGGCAACGGATCCCAGGCGCAGTTCAATCATCCCGATCTTGGCGGCATGGGACAATGGTCGCAAGGCGGAATGATCATGGTTGGCGACATGTTCAATCAAGGCCTGAAGCATCGCGTCGATACGCTCTGTAACGAACTCGCCGGCCTCCT
>PLZT01000481.1 GCA_003152255.1 Methylocystaceae bacterium
GGTGAATAAGACGGGCTAGAGACGGTTTCAATGCAATTCGTCGATGCGCCGAACGATCTTGTGCAACACTTAAGTGAATGAGGTGCCGCTCCGCGTCGAGACCCCGAGCCGATTGACAGTCAGCGATTCCTAACGCGACTGCGGTCATCTGCATCGCGACCAGACCCGATAAGCGCTGCGCCATATTCGTTGTAGCGGTGAAGGGAGCGGCTGGCCCTGGAGTGAGGACAGCACGTTACGCAGGTCGACCGGGGCGTTCAGGAAGGCCTGAAAACCCTTGTCCCAAATGGCTGCGGTCCGGTCCTGCGACACAATCCAGTCGCCGGCGCGCGTCCCCCGATACTGCTTTGTAATATAGACTTGGAGCTCGTGAAACAATTTGATGGTCTTCGAATCAGGGTCGAAATACGTGTCCTCCTCGAAACCGTTCTGCCAATAGTCAACGAACAGGAGCGCGGGTTTGGGCGTGCGCGAACGTGCCTGTGCTAGCCAGGTGTTGAGGTGCAAGTCCGCCAGCCCCGACCCGATTACGAAGATAACGTCTGCTCGCATCGCATCGCGGGCCATCATCGAGTAAAAATGTGAAAATGGCTTCTCCTGGACGCGCGACAACTTCTCTAGTCCAGTGATCACGGCAGTTCGCAGCACTGAGGTGCCGTCCATTCGCGACGGCGAGCTTCCGGAAAACGAGGAATGCTTCAGCGCCTCGGCGCGATCGTTGAACCAGAACAGTTCGCCGATGTTGCCGTGGGGCGGAGTCGCGAATCCCATGTGGACCGAGCCATGTAAGTGAAAGATGCCATCCCAGCGCTCTGTCTGCCAGTACCGGTTGACATCGAACCGCTTCGGACCAGACTTTCGTGCCGGATCGAACCCAGTGTAAAGGTCCGGAACGGCCTGCAACGGGAAGTCGTCATAATTCGTCGTGTAAATGCGAGTGACGTAATCCGCCCGGAGAGCCTCGATGAAATCCGTGAGCGGTCCCAGGTCGAGCGTATTGCTATCGCATGAGTGCGATACCTCCTTGACGATAATCTCCACAATTTTACTACAGAGCGCGTCCAGAGCGCCCCTGGTCAAACCAGTCGTGTTCGAGACGAACGGCTGCATAATCGGCCTGAACTTGTCGTAAGCGCCCGGCGTCGGCGGATATGTGAATCTCAACTCGTGCGCGCAATGATAGATCTGCTCGAAATTGACGATTCCTGGCTTCTGTAGATAGCCGTCCAACCCATTCTTGATGACCTGGAACGCCGCGTTGCCTCCTGTCATTTGCATGAGGCTATCGGCCATAATCTCCTGTTCAATTTTATTGGTAAGGTCGTTTGTCGAGGGGACCTGAAATTCCACCGACGCCCCCGCGCCGAATAAGACCATTGCTCTCTTCATCCAAAGCCCTTTTCTTCACGCCCACCGCGCCGCCGCCACTTTATATTGCAATTCGAGCCTCCCGAGAGAACAAGCGACAAATGCACGCGCCCGTGACGTGTACTCTCAGACGCGAGCCCGACAAAACATGCCGCCGCTAGCTTGACCGGAAGGCGCGATGCCGGATTGCTGCTCCAGCCGCCACCTGTCAAAGTTCCCAATGGGTCTGACTCCGGCAATTGAAAAGCCATTCGTCGGGCGGCTGCTAATGGCGCACCACTGCCGCGTCCTCCGCCGGTAGGCGGGTCAGGTTGTTGGAGAATTCCGGGCGTCGCTCGGTCCGCGGCAGCGCAATAGCGCTGCCGAGAGTTGGTGACGAATTTGGCGTGAGGCCAGTAAAAGGGAGGCATCGTCGGGCTGCATCCGCATGCTCAACGCCGACGTAATCGACCTCCATCAGCCTGTCAGAAAGGGCATGCGCGTGGCCGTGAGGTCAGGGTGTGGCACGACTCATCAGTGTCCCCCCGAAATTGCAGTGGTCCCTGAAGACCACGCGTCTTCGCGTCGAAATCAATCCATGCTCAAAATGCCACAAAGGATCTGTGCGTCGTTAGGCGCCGTCAGGTGAGGAACAATTCCTTAACCAGACCTACCTAGCGTCACCCCGCGGACCGCGTTGCGTATCGAGTCCGATCTCGACAAGAGACCCGTTACGGGCAAGCCCAGACGGGATTCCTCGTTGGGATGTTTGCTGGCCGGCAGGAGTGGAACATGAGTGGACCAGATGGGATTGCGGGCGATCGGCTTCGATCCTTCGTCGAACGCATCGAGCGGATCGAGGAAGATCTCAAGGCGATGAATGACGATAAAAAGGACGTCTTCGCCGAGGCCAAGGGTGAGGGCTTTGACGTAAAGATCCTGAAGGAGGTTATCCGGCTCAGGAAGCAGGATCAGGATGGGCGTGACGAACGCGACGCGTTGGTCGACACTTATCTTCGTGCGGTCCAGACGGTCGCAGCCCCACGCCCAAGGGCCCAGGCTGCCGAGTAAGCTGAACCCGCCCGGAACAGAAATCATCCGGGCGGCGTTCCCATTGGCGGCGCGCGAATAGACCTCGCCCGGCTACTTATCTTTTCTTAAAGGCGTGCCGAGGGTCATCACGCATTTAAGGACGCTGCATCGAATCTTCGCCTTGGTCGAAGGTTAGCCGTTGGCAATCCAAACCGGTTCTGGAACGTCGAAAAGCGATTATCTGTTAGCTTGCGCGGGGGTGCGATCGCCATGCCGACCAACGGCTAACGATACTCACCAGCGCCTGTCGGTTGATAGGACGATCCGTCATGTCCATATTGACTTGGTTGCTGGCCTCGCTCGCATTCGCCTATGTTTTGATCGTCATCGCCTTGGCCGCTTTTCAGCGCAGACTTCAGTATTTCCCCGATCGTCGTCTCACCCACTTGGCGCAAACGGGGATGCGCGACGGCGAGGAACTGCGTATCACAACCACGGATGGAGAAACGCTCGTCGCCTGGTTTTTCCTGGCGAAGAACGGGTTGCCGCTGATCTTGTATTTCCATGGCAACGGCGGCGCGCTTGTCGATCGCGTTCCGCGCTTTCGCATGTTTACTGCGAGGGGCTACGGTCTTCTCGCTGTGTCCTATCGCGGCTATGGCGGCTCGACCGGTTCGCCGACGCAACGCGGCTTGATGCAAGATGGCGAGGCCGCTTATCGCGAGGCGCGCGCGCGAGGCTATGGCGGCAATCGCATCGTCCTGATGGGCGCATCGCTGGGGACCGGCGTCGCGACCGCGCTCGCAGTTAGCCACGAAGCAGCCGCGCTCGTTCTCGAAGCGCCTTATTTGTCGGCGCTGGATGTCGCCTCGACGCACTACCCGTTTTTCCCGGTGCGTCGGTTGATGCTCGATCAGTTCCGCTCCGATCTCGCGATCCGTGACGTTCATATTCCGGTTCTTATGGTTCACGGAGAGGAAGACGACGTCATTCCGATAAGCTCTGCCAAGCGACTGTTCGAACTCGCCAATGAGTCCCAAACTTTCGTGAGCGTTCCCGACGGCGGGCACCTCGTTCTCGAACTGGCCGACGTCTTTCCGCGCGTATGCGAATGGATCGACGAGAAAACGTTGATATCCCGCCTGTAGGCTGGGATCGCTAAGATCCGCCAAACTCTCGGTCCCTACGCAGTTTGAGACGGTCGTCGTTCCGACGACACCAAGCATTCATTTCGAGAGACGCGAAACGAAATCTCGCCATTGCCGCGAAAGGCCGGCGGCGTAGCTCGCGTGAAAAGAATCGCGGAAAGATTCGCCATTTTCGATGCGCCGCAAGAGCTTGGCGAACGCGTCCGGGTCGCCCTCGCGCAGCCATGCGACGAACATCGCCGCCTCTCGATAGGCGAGGCGCTGCCGGAATGTGACGAAATCGTCGCGAGACGGATCGCGCGGCGGTTCGATTTCGAAGCGGATCGACGCGAAATCACGCCATCGACCATCGTCCGTCACCACGATGGCGTATCCCTTGACGAGCGCATCGGCAGCCTCCACTTCGCTCACGCCCTCGGCGCCGCCGCCGTCCGAAACCATCACCGCCAGGCCCCCCGTGAACCAGCTCGGCGGACGGGCGGCAAACAGCGAGGTTCGCCAGCCGAACAGATGCGTGTGAGACAGTTCGTGCGTCAGGACGCCGCGAAGCCGCGCGTGCTCCCCGCCACACAGTGTCGGCGACAGGAGGACGCGCCCGGATCGGGACACGGCGGCGATGGCGGCGTCTTCGAGTCCGTTCGCCCGCGCGTATTTATCGTAGGAGGCATAGACGCCGATTGTCGGGCTGCGAGCGAACGGGCGTTCCTGCGCCGCTTCGACGCGCGCCAAGGCTGCGGGAAGCAGCGCGGCGACCTCGAGGGCGCAGGCCCTCGCCTCGGGCTCGAAGTGAACCCGGGTGTCGCTTTCCAGGAAGGGCAGGTCTCTTGGGTCATTGAAGAGCGCGACGAGATAATGGCGCAGCATCGGAACGGCGGCGACGGCGACGCAACCCGCCGCGACCAGCGCGAAAGTCGAGACGGCGGCGATCTTGATGAAACGATGCACGGTCATCGGTCACGTCGAAGCAAGGACTTCGTCCACCCAGGCGGGAACCGCCTCACTCGCTGGTCCATAGCGCCTCTCGTCGAATTGATGGGCGTTGTCGGACGGCTCCAGATTGATCTCGCAAGTTCGAATGCCGAGCGCCCGCGCCTCGGACACGAATCCAGCCGCCGGGTAGACCGAGCCGGATGTGCCGCTGGCTACAAAGAGATCGGCTTTTTGCAAGGCGGCGTAAATCCCGTCCATCTCAAGCGGCATCTCCCCGAACCAGACGACGTGAGGCCGGAGGACGCCTATCCCGCCGCAGGTCGGGCAATGGTCGCCAAGACCCAAATCCTCTCGCCACGGGCTTACGGCCTCGCATGCCGTGCAGCGCGCCTTCAACAGTTCGCCGTGCATGTGGATGACCTGCTTGGAGCCGGCGCGCTCATGAAGGTCGTCGATGTTTTGCGTGACGAGCGTCAGTGCGCCTCCCCGCTCGGCCAGAGCCGTCTCCAGTCGGGCAAAAGCAAAGTGGGCCGCGTTGGGGCTGGCCGTGATCAGATTCCGGCGACGCGCATTGTAAAACGCATGCACTTGCAGAGGATCGCGGGCGAACGCCTCGGGCCTCGCGAGCTTCATCGGATCGAACCGCGCCCAGATGCCGGTTCCGTCCTTGTCGCGGAATGTGCCAAGCCCGCTCTCGGCGGATACGCCGGCGCCGGCGACCATGAAAATCCTCATTCTCATCCCTTAGCGCTCAGGGTGCGGTCAGACCGCCATTTTCAGTTTGCATCCGGCTCCCATCGCGTAAAGTAGCGTCCTTGGGCCAACGTCACGATACCAAGAGGCATGCGGCAAATAACCACGTCGCAGCTCCCCGGAGCCTGCCGACATCCCATTGCCTTTGCGCCCAAGCTCCTATCGCGCATGCTCGTCGAGAAACCGGCGGCACGCGTCGAAATCCTGCTGATAGCCTTCGGGCAGAGCAACTTTCTTCCCGCGCGCGAGGCTTTGCGCGTAAGCGACCATCTTGGCGGTCGGCGCCTGCGAACGAGCGGATCCTTCATCATAGGCGCCGGTGGCTGGCGCGGCAGGTTTCCTTGTCGGCGAACGCGCTGTCTTCGTTCCGCTACGGGTGCGAACCCGCTTAGAGTCTTCCGGTTTGCCGCAGTTGCCCGCCTGCCCGGCAATGCGTCGTCGCCCTGATCGACGCGCCGGCGCGGAGGTCGTCAAATCGACTGTTCCGCTCGATCGTCTGAGCAATGCGTCGATCAGATCATGTGCGGCGGCGGCAATGCCGTCGATCACCGCGCGAAAGTCCGCCTTCCCGGTGACAACCTCGTCGAGACGCATTTCCCATAGAGCCGTTGTCCCGGGGTCGACGAGCGCCGGGGCCGCGCCGCGCAAAAGTTCGAATAGTTGCAGCCCCGCCGGGGTCGGGAGCACCAGCTTGCCGTCCGCGGCCAACAAGTTCTGCCGCTTCAGGCCCTTGATGATTTCAGCGCGGGTCGCGGGCGTGCCAATGCCCTTGGCTTCCTTCAATCGTTCGCGCAGGGCGGGATCTTCGACGAAGCGCCATGCGTTTTGCATGGCGTCCACCAGCGTGCCCTCATTGTAACGGGGCGAAGGCTGGGTTCTTTTCGCCTCGACCCGCGCGTCGGACAGCACCGCATTCTCATCATTGCTGAGAGATGGCAGCGTTTGCTCGGCTTCCGCCTCGCCGTCCGGATCGACCGCCTGATAGACCGCCTTCCAGCCGAGCCGCAAAGGAATGCGCCCGACGGCCCTGAACTCCGCCGCGGCGTCGCCCGGAACCGGAACCGACATGATGACGACGGTCTGGCGGTATTCGAAGTCGGGCATCACGGCGGCCAGATAGGAGCGGCAGATCAGCGCGAATAGCCGCTTTTCATCCTCGTTCAGGCGCGTAAGCCGGGTTTCCAGGTCGTCGAGGACGTTGACGTTGGGCACGACGGCATGATGCGAAACGCCCTCCAGAGCCTTGTCGCAGAAATGGCCGGACTTGCCGCGACGGATCACCGGCGGGGCGATTTCGAGATGGGCGAAGCCACGCAGGCGAGTGAGCGCGGCGACAATCGCCGGCGCGTCGCCGATCTGATTTTCGGTCAGGTAACGGGCTTCCGCGCGAGGATAGGTGATCAGCTTCTTGCCGTCGCCGTCATACAGTTCCTGTGCCACGGCAAGCGTCCTGTCGGCGGTCCACCCCCAACGCTGGCCGCAGGTCTTCTGCAACGACGGGAGATCGAACAGGCGGGGCGGCGCCTGTCGCTTTTCCTCGATGGAGACACCGAGCGGTCCATTATGCCCCGCGGCGGCTTTCGCGATCGCCTCGGCGCGGACGCGTTCCTTGATCCGCAACTTGGCCGTCGGAGCATGACGCATCAGAAAGCTGCCGTTCGGAACGATGGCGGTGGCGACGACCTCGAAATAGTCCTCGGGCCGGAAGTCGCGGATTTCCAGTTCGCGCAGGCAGACGATGGCCAGCGTCGGCGTCTTGACCCGACCGATCCCGATCACGCCGCGAACGCCAGGTGAGAGCAATGTTTTCGTTGCCGTCCGGGTGAGGGAGAGATTGAAGATCTGGTCCGCCTGCTGGCGGGCCACCGCCGCCTCATAAAGCGGACGCATCTCCACGTTCGGCTTCAGCCGGGAGAAGGCTTGGCAAAGCGTCTTCGGATCCTGCGCCGTGAACAAGGCCCGCCGCACTCGCCCGCGATAACCGAGATGGTCGAGGATTTCCTGACCGATCAGTTGACCTTCGCGGTCGCAATCGGTCGCCAGGATGACGTCGTCGCAGGTTTTGAGCGCCGCGGCGATGGCCTTGAGCTTCGTCGGCTTGTTCCCGCCGGCAGCCGGGCGCGTCGGATAGAGCCCATCCGGCTTGAGGACGACGCAGGACCAGCTCTTCCAGGCGGCATCGACCTCCTCGGGCTCCGCAAGCCGCAGCAGATGGCCTTCCGCGGGCAGGATCTGTCCGAACCGCGCGCCAAAGGCGGCCCGGAGATCCTTCGCCTGGCTGGCCTTTTCGGTAATGATCAATGTCGCCATGGTGCACGCCGAATCGAATGGTGACCGCAGCGTAATTCATTGTCGCGAACAAATAAAGAACACCTGGGCCGCCGTCGGACCGAAACCGTCGAAGTCGCTGGAGGGATTCTCTTCCGGGCCATGCATCTCAACGGCCCAGCGTATGTGGAGCGCCAAGTGCTAACGCCCGAGGGCTGGTCCTTCGGGACGAGATCCTATTTCCTGGCCAGACCCACGATATAGGCGGCGACGGAGTCGATCTCTTCAGGGCTCAGTATGATATTCGGCATTGTCGGATGCGAAGAACGGAGGAACACCTTGATCGCGATTTCGTTCGTCGACGGCATGCGACTGATGTCCAAGAAACTCGGCGCGACGGGTTTCGGACTTTGGGGCGACGCCGCCGATCCAAGCTGATGACATGCGCTGCATGTCGTCTCGGCGAGATGTCGACCCACGGATGGATCAACCGATTGCGCGCTGGCGGGAAGCAAGAGGGCATTGGAGACAATGAGGGCCGTCGGCATGGTCATGAATTTCGCCATCGACTGTCTCCAAGAGTCAGCAAGATCAGCTTGAGATATAGCCCGGCAATCCCCAGATGCTAAGAGGCGCGACGAAACGATTTGCGTGAGTGGGGGCGCCGATGGAGCGTCCGTGCTTCTGATTGACTGGCGGCGCGCGTAAGAATCTGTAATCGATATCTTCGACCACGGGAGGCCACCATGACTTGGAAGCCCGAAGTTCAGACCGATCTCACCGGCCAATGGCATAGCAATGGGTTGCGTTTCTTGACGCACAAAGAAGCCGAAGCCACGGCGCGCAACTTGATGAGGCGCTGGCTCTCGACTCGCGCGATTGAGTGCGGAGATCCTGTCAACTACAGATATTTCGAAGGAACTCTCAAAGCCGCGCATGCTTTCAGCCCCCAGCCTCCAACTTCCTGATCTCATCGCCGGCGCCGGCGTCGCTTTTTGATTGTGCAAAGGAGCCCGGTCGCGAACGAGAAGGTGGGCCATTGGCCGGCGAATCGGGGAGAGTTTCGCTTGAATCGGGACGGTCAGCTCAACAGCCTAAACGGTGCGCCAAGCGGACGAGCGACTATCCGCCTGAAGCGGATTTCGCGCAACAATGGGCTCCGCAGCGTAGGAAAATCGCGCGCGCATGTTCGCCGATTTGAAGGCGCCTCGCTTCGAACAAGAAAAAGGCCGCCGCGAACGGCGACCCTTCGTCTATCCGCCGGTCGCGACGGAAAGCAGCCGCGATCAGGGCGTCTCAGATTTCCTTGAGCTGATCGGCGGAGGACTTGCCGCTACGCTGGTCCTGCGTGATCTCATAGCTCACCTTCTGGCCTTCGCGCAGATCGCGTAGGCCGGCGCGCTCGACCGCGCTGATATGAACGAAAACATCGGGGCCGCCAGAATCGGGCTGGATGAAGCCGAAGCCCTTTTGACCATTGAACCATTTCACGGTGCCGGTAGCCATGTCATCTCTCCAAACATAGTTTAAAAGCTGGCCCGCATGCGCGGGGCCGGGTCGATCGATGTTTGGAAGAGGTCGTCAGCGGCTTCGTTTCCAAAGCAAGTCCAAGTCGTCAGGCCGAAAATCGATAGGCAAAAGATAGGGACACGCAAAGCCGAATGCAACGCCAAACCACCCGCGAGTGTGCCCGATGCCCTCGCCTTGAATGCCGAGGCGGTCTCGCGGCGCTAAAATCACTCCCTTTTCCCAAATCTTGCAGGACGCCGCCATCGCTCTGTCCCGCTTTTGGAATTTCCGCACACAAGCCGAACAAATGTCGTCCGAATCGGGGCTCCACGATTCGGGTAACGAACCCATGTCCGATCCGTCAACGGGCGCGTGGCGTCGCCTCGAATGCTTCGGGCATCCGCCAAACGAGACAACAAATTGGAAACCTCCGACGCCTTGCGCCGCTCGAACGAGAGAGGAGCCGCGTACGGCTCCCCCCGGATTTTTGGCTTAGCCTTAGTGGGCGGCGAAGGGATGCTTGGCGTCGTTGCGCTTGGCGACGACTTCGGCGGCCTTCGGCTCGCCCTTGATGGCGCGGGCGAGAGCTTCCTTGGTGGCCTGATAGTTGTAATCCTGGATCTTGGTGTCGTCGCTGGCGTCCCAGTGAATGAACACGCCGACCGAGATAAACAGATCGTCGGCTTCCGCGATCGGGATGATGCCCTCGGCCACCGAGTCGGCGACGGCCTTGGCGACGCCGGCCTGCGCCGGGCCGAACATCTGCACCGCCTGCTTGGCGTTCTTGATCGTGACCTTGTTGAACAGGATCGTGTTCGGCTTGGTCAGCAGGTTCGGAGCAATGACGGCGAGAAGGGTCGTGAAGCCGTCCTTGTTATTGACCAGCGCATTGGCGAAAGCCAGCTCGGCGGCGCTGCCGCGCGGTCCGATCAGGAGGTCGATATGCGCGACTTCATTGCCTTCGCCGACCAGCGACTCGCCGACCAGGAGCTTATTGATCAAAGCCATTCCTGATTACGCTCTTGCGTCAGCTTGGATTTTCTGTGAGAACAAACATAGAACATTTTGTTTTTGGGGAGGAAGCGACGATGGCGCGCAACAAGGTTCAACTGCAGAAAGGCCTCTGCGAGACCGACTTCGATGCGCAATATGGGAGCGAGGAGCGATGCCACGCCGCGCTTGTCAAATG
>PLZT01000455.1 GCA_003152255.1 Methylocystaceae bacterium
CACTTCAACCTTGATTCCGCCCTTTTCGAGCGTCCGACGGTCTCGGACCATTGCTGTTGTGTCCCGCCGGGCTCTGCGATCATGGATAGCAACAGCGCGCCGTCGGTATTCCCTTCGGCCCGCTGGCGTTCCTCCGCAGTCTCCATCGTGGCGGGAAAGAGAACGGGTAATTTGCGTTCCGTCCCGTCCTTCCATGTGACCATCGGCGCCGTGAGCATTTCGAAGCGCCACAGCATCGGCTCGAAGCGGCCCCGAAACTTTCCTTCCCAATGCAGCCGAACGAGTCCGCTTGACCCTTCGGGCGCGAGCGTCGCGTTTCCGTCAATCTCATTTGTCGCGGCCATCGATCCGGCCGGTAGAAGATTTGGGGCGCCCTTCGGCGGATGTGCTGCGATGATGACGGCCGGCGAGCCTGGGAGTTTGCGGGCCTCGCGCCAGCGGCGAAAATATCCGCCAACTTCAATCGGGTTGTTTGCGTCTTTTCCGTCAAAGAGCGCTTGAAGTGTATCGCCAACGATAAGAGCGAATTCGCCGTCTTCGGAAAGCTTGTTGGCGAGGCTAATAATTGCCTCCGGCTTGATGGACCCCTCGACAATAACGAGCCAAGTCGAGAGGCCTTCCCACGAAATGCCAAACGCCCAAGCCGCGACTATAAGCCTCGCCTTAAAGCCTTCTGGGTCTTCCGCGCAGACGACGAGCACGCGCCCGCGCTTTACCTTAATACCCATCAAATCCGCGCGGCCGGGTATGATCGCGAGCATTAGCAGGATAAGGACGGCTGTTTTTCCAGTCCCGGTCGCGGCGGTGATCGTGTAAAGACTGCCGGAAACGAAGACGTGATCGAGCAGATATTCTGGCGGCTTGTAGGATTCCACAAAGGCGTCGAAGAATTGAAACGTCGGCAATGCGGGTTCCGGCGCGCACTCGCCGACAGGGAGAAAAAAGCCCGGCGACTCTTTGGGCGGCGGTGCGTCCGCCCTGCCATTTGGCTTAAAGGGTTCGTGATCGAAGTCGGGACGATAAATCATGCCGCCCTCCGATCGAGGGAGTTGAAGTCGTCAGCGTGGGGTTTGGCGACGAAAACATTGACGCCGGCCGCGTGCCAGCGCTCGCCGCAAGCCACGACGGCGCGCTCGCTTGCTTCATCGGCCTCTTTGAATAGATGAATCTCGACAAGCTCTCGGATCGGTTCCAGCCGTGCGATTGCGCCTGAAGAGCCTAATGCGACGGTCCAGGAAAAGCCGCGACGCTTGGCGGAAAGGCAAGTTTCGATACCCTCGCCGATTGCGATCGCGCCATTCCAACAAATCTCGATAGGGGAGCAAAGAAAAATCCCGGCGCCCCGCGTCGGACCGAGCATGGCGCGACCGATCTTGTGACCATCTGCATCGAGTTGCGTCCTGTGAATTGCGACTATGCGCCTAATGTCGCCCAAGATTCGCGCGTCAACTTCGGCGAAGCCTTCGTGGTGATTCACAGCGTCGTGAAGCGTCTCGCGAATATCCCGGAACGCGGCGATCATCGCTGGCGCCCTGTAGAGCTTGCCTTCTGAATTTTTGAATGGGCAGGCCGGGTGAAAGCGAACCGTGCGCGCAAGAACGTCATCAAACGCATTCGGCAAGCCGCGATCGCGCTCTAGGTATTTCTCAGCGAGCGAACCACGCGGGTCAATTGTGCCGGCGAAGATTTCGCGCGCCCGCGCTTGTCGGCCGGCGATGCGTTGCTCCTCGTCCTGGTCTTCGCGCAAGGCGCGCTCGCGATGCGCGTTGCGCTCGGCCTCGGTCATTTGGCGCGGCGGTCCCGCGTTGCCCTCTATGAGACCGCGACCGCGAAGCACGTCGAGAACGTCGCGCGGGTCGCATTCAGCATGACAACAGACAAGGAGACGCCCATCGTCACCATCGCGGAGCGAAAGCGAAGGGTGCCGATCGCCCTTGCCCTTGCCATGCGTCGGGACGGGACAACGGACCAAAAAGCCGTCGCCGGTTTTGGTTCCTTTGAGCGCGCGGGAAATCGAGGCGGCGTCAGCCATGTCGACGCCCTCCCGTCAAAGCGAAAGCAGTGGGCGGGAATTCATCGCCGCCGTTCGCGCGAACGAAGCCGGCGGGAAGGGCCGCATAGATTTCGAGCCGGGCGCGAACATCCGCGCCAGCTTCTACCTCGCGCAAAAATTCGTAGATCGGGCGCGGGCCGAGTTCATGCAGCGCGGATGCGAGGCGACGGAGACGGAGGTCGGCGGGAGCGTTACTCAATTGCGCCCCCCGGTCTTATCAACTAACCGAACGCCATCGGCCTGCCACGTGTTAGCGGCCTTGAGCGCGGTTTTATAGCTCGCGCAAATCAATAGCGTTTCCGCAAGCTTGCCTTCGCGATATTCGAGCCGAAACACCGATGATCCAGGCGGGAATTCATCGCTCTGCGTCACAGTGCAGAAATCCAGAACAACGTATGGAATGTTCTTGCTCTTAAAGGGGAGGATGACGCTCATTTCGCCCCGCCTTCCTGCGTCATGCCCGCGACCTTAATCGACAGACAGCCCCACGCATCAAACGCGACCAGCACCTCGTTAATCGAGCAGGCGGTGGCGTGCGGGACGTCAAAGCGGATGCACCAAAAGCGGAAGTCTTCTTGTGTGTCCGACAGCGTCTCGCCGACGCGCTTGAGTTCCAAACAATGCAACTGTCCGCGCGGCGGGACGAGCACAAAGTCGGGCCAGCCCGGTTGCAAGCCCATCTGCTTGAGTTTGCCGGCCGTGCGCGGGTCTCGCAACTCGCCGTTGGCGATATGTGTCCAAAGCCAGTCCGGGCGCGCGTGTTTGCGCAGCAAGGCGGCGACAGCCATGTGCAGCGATATCTCTTTTGTCCGGGACTTCGGCGCGCCGCGGAGGCGGGGCTTGCGGCCCTCGGCCAGCATGAGCAACGGCGGGACGGTCATCGGGCGCCCTCCGTATCCAGGAGATCGAGCACGCGGCCTATTATTCCGGTCGCCTCACCGTCCGAGGTGCGGGTTACTGCAGCGCGGATCACATGCGCCGGCGCGCCGTATTGCAGGGCGATGGAGAGACAGACGGCAGCATCCTTCGCGTCATCTGCGATCGGGAGCATTCCCTTCGATTGGCAATCGATGAACACCTCGGCAAGTTGTCCGTCCTCAAAGCGGCCCGCGCAAACCCGGTATGGCGCTCCGCGAAATTCGAAGCCGATGGATTCACCGGCGCGACGGTTTTGGAGGCGACGACGGCGCGGGGCTGGGAGAGTGGTCACGGTCATCTCGCGCCCCCATAAACGAGCGGCGCGAGCGCGAGCGCCGCCGCTGGCGTGAGGCCAAAGCGGGCAGCGAGCTTTTGTGATTGCAGCACTATGGGAGTTGCGTTATTGAAATAGGCGAGCGCGGCTAAATGCTCACTATTTCGAGGCCTGCGGACCGTGGCGACGGTCCCGGGCCTCTTCGCTTTTTTGAGGGACATTGATCACGCCGCCTCCAACTCGGAGGTCGTGCGGACGGGCTTGCTCAGGCGCCCCTTCGCCCATTCCAGAGCATCGCCCCATCGGTAAAGCGGCTTACGTCCGAACAATTGATAAAGCGGTCCGCCGCCGCGCGTCGCCATCGTGGCCAGGGTCTTTTCGCTCACCGGGAAACCGGCCGCCGTCAACGCTTCGGCCGTCGCCTGGCGGGTCAACTTCGTGTCGAGAGTATCGGGAATGCTGCTCATGCTTGCCACCTCGTTTGCGCGTTTGCACGCGTTTGAAGTGACTCCCAATATTCACACGCGGACCGGACGGACCAGCTACAAAATTTTTGACCCTAGTTCGGCCACTCGAGATGCGAGAAGATTTCCGGGCGGTCGCCACGCAACTTCGGCCGGCAGGAAAGCGGCCGTTGCATTTTTGTGCTTAATCGCCTCTCCCTTCATTCGAAGGGTTTCAGAAAGTGCAAGGAAGCTGCAAAGATGTTCGCCCCCGGCTGGGAGCAGGCGCTCATCGTCGCCGAGCGCGGATTTGCCCCATTCCGTTTTTTTCTCGGCGTTCCAAGATAGGAAGGCGGCCCAGAGATGCGCCGCTGGTCGATGTTCATGCCAAATCTTCTTGAGGTCCGTTGGTCGTGTTTTTTGTGCAATTCTTTTTGATGTAGGTCTGAAATACTTGCTCGCATAATCCAAGACATTATTCAGACTGACGCTGCCTGGCTCTTGCAGTTCATGACTAATGGCCATAAGCAGCAACTCGCCGACAAGCTCGCCCGCGGCGCGTTCGGGCGCATCGGGAGCTTTGACCGCCCCGTAAATCACGGGTTCGACTGCCGCCTCCGCCATAGCCTGGATGTCGGTCTTTTGCCGAAAATGATTCAGCGCTGACGGCCTTATCTCCATAGAGACATTCGCGGCTACCGCGACCGCAGCCGCGGCGTCGAAAAGCGCGCTGTTAATAAATAAATTGCGTCTGACTTCATTCGACGGGAAAAGCATGTAAGAGAATATCTTACAGGGCAAAAGACGAACGTGCGGCTCGTCAAAGTCATCGGGGCTCAGGTTCATGCTTGGCATGGAAAAATCCAATCCGGTTCAAGCATCGCCCATCAGTCCCGCTATTCGGTTCGCGACCCCGTCGGCCGCAGCAAGCAACACGGCGTCGGCGGCGTGGACATAGCGAGAGGTGATAGACTGCCCCTTGTGTCCAATGAGCGCGGCGATGGTAGATTCTGAATAGCCGAGGTCACCGGCGATCGACGCGAAGGAATGCCGCAGCGTGTGCGGCGTCACGTCGGCGGGCAGAGCGCCGAGCGTGGCGATACGCGCCCAAAACTTCGGAAAGCCGTTCATGGGGCCTTCGCCGCGCGTGGCGGAGAAGACGAACGCGCCAGTTCGAGGAAGCCGCCGCAATAGATCGCACGCCACGGTCGAGAGAGGGCGGATGCTTCGGCCGGTCTTGGTGTCGGCGAGCGTCGCCGTGCGGCGCTCCAAATCAACCGCCGCCCATTCGAGGCCCAAGACTTCGCCCCGGCGCCAGCCCGTGAGCGCAAGGAAGCGAGCGGCGATTATTGCCGGCGGCCAAATATCGCCTTCCGCCTTCGCCAGCCCCGCGCCCAAGGCCGCAAACTCGTCATTCGACAGTCTCCGCTCGCGCCGGCCATCGGCGAAACGCGTAACGCCATGCACGGGATTATCAGGTCGCATCCGCGCCCGAACGGCATACGTGAAGATCGCGCCTAATAGCCCCGTTGTGCGGCTTGCCGTTCCGCGTCCGCCGCGAACATTGGCGACGCCGCGGGGCTTATCGGTCTTGACGCGCGCCGCTGTCTTCCCGCTCGCCACGTCATGCAAAAAGCACTCGATGTCGTCGCGCGTCACGGCCGCGACTTTCAGCGCGCCGAGTAGGGGCTTTATGTGCCGTTCGATGCGTCCGCGATCGGTCGCGAGGGTGCTTTTCTTTTTTGATTCGCCCCGCCGAGTGAGCAAGCGCCCGGCCTCGGCGTCAGCGAGGTAGAGGTCGCACAACTCCGCGACCGTGGCGGCGCGCCTCTTGGCCGCTTTGTCGCCGGCAGGGTCTTCGCCACTGGCCACCTCGCCAAGCAGCCGGCGGGCCTCATTCCGGGCGGCGTCTGGGGTCCAGGGCGCGCCATGCCGTCCGATGGTATGTCGGCGCAGCCGGCCATCGGCCGTGCGATACATGAGCACATAGGATACAGCCGCGCTTCGCTGGCGGCGCGCGCCAAAGCCGGCGACGGACGAATCCCAAACCTCTCGATTGGGCTCTAGCGCCCGTATTTCTCGCAGCCCGATCTTGGATCGTTCGACCATCGCATTGGGCTCGCCGTTCGTTACCTAGGTAACAAATAGGTAACACCACAGCGCAAACTCTAGCAAACAAAGGCAACGGTCGTCAAACATAATACGCTGTTTTATGGGGCCATTAACAAGTCAGCGCAAACTCTAGCAGGTCGCCTCAAAGCCTTATATTTGCCTCATCAAGGCAGCGCTCCTCGGCCGCGGCGTGATCCACATCGATGAGCGCCAGATAATTCCGACCTCCGCCCTGGCGCTCGGCAATCGTGGCGTTTGGCGCCGATTGTTGAGCAAGCGTCGAGACGTTGTCCGACAATCGCGATTGAGCGGCGGTCGCGATCAGGGCCGCCGTCGGCGGTTTGGAACCGCGCATGAACGAGCCCGCAAGTTGACTTCCGCAGAGCAAGCGCGACCGCGCGCTTAACCGACCGCATCCTTTCGACGAACATATAGCGGGTTGGCGCTGGGCCGCCCCCAAAATTGGCTCTGAATTGTCGTGGTTCGCCGATAAATTCTCCTTCGCACTTGGAGACAGACTTGCAACCCGGGGATTTGGCGCGATCGGCCGCGCTCGCGCATCGTGACGAGCGGCGCCCGATGATCCGGCCCGCGGTTGGATGTGAGCTGGTCCGCTCACTGTCAAGTGCAGAGTCAAGAAGACCTCCGAGATCATGCGCAAAATGGCTGCGACGCTATACATAACTACCACCCTAGGCAAAGCCACACAGCAAGGAACGAGCTTTACTAGGACGGTCTGCGAACCGACTATCAAGACGTCTCAAAGCCAAGGAAACGATAGTAGAAACTGCTCACATAAAGATAGTCCCGGAACCTACTCAGTAGACATCACGCAGTGATTCATTGACTTGACCTAAAGCGCAGATCGATACCCGAAACGCACCCAGCGACAATTGTGACAATACATGGCGCCTCACTTAAATGGCGGACGCGGGTCGACGTGGTTGGTTGAGGGACGACGGCGCATGGATCGCTGAGCGTCCCATCAATCCTGCTGCGACAGCCAACCCGAATACCGGAGGGATAAAGTAGGTAGTTTCCGAGTCTCCCGGCGACGTTTTGTGACCGGCTATGCTGCGATTTGTCAGCCTCATTCGAGGACCGATGTCGGTCGGCGGTTGACCACGTTATGGAGGACGTCTCCTCCTCAACTTTAGGTGAATCCGATGAAAAATCGTTTTCTGATAGTCGCGACAGCGGCGGCGTTCGCTTTGCCTGGCCTTTCCTCCGGCGTCAGGGCCGCCCCGCCCCAACAGGCAAGCGAACACCAGCAACTTTCGGCGGACCAAATCGCCGCCTTTACCGACGCGCGCATCGCCGCGCTGAAGGCCGGATTGAGACTGACGCCGGCGCAGGAAAAAAATTGGCCCGCGCTCGAGTCCGCGCTTCGCGAGATCGCCAAGGATCGAGCCGCCCGCGCCGTCGAATGGCGCGAAAAAGCCAAAGAGCATCACGAGAAGCGCGACTTGATCGAAGGCTTCCGGCTCGGCGCGAAACACCTTTCGGCTCGCTCCGCCGAATTGGAAAAAATCGCGGATGCGGCCAAGCCCCTCTATGACGGCTTAGATGACTCCCAGAAACATCGCTTCGGCGTTCTCCTCCACGAGGTCTTCAAGCATCACGACCACCACACGCATTGGGGCGTGCACCCCGATGAACACTCGGACGAAGATAGCGATAACGAACACCAGGAATGAGTTCTCGTCGGTAGCGCGAGTTAAGAGTCGCTCGAGACGACCAGGAAAGCGTGTCGCGCAGCGTGGATACTGATCCGATTGCGTCGAAGACAATTGTGATTTTACCCGTGCGGCCGATCGCGGCGCGGGCAAGCGGAAGGCTGCGACGTGGATTTCGCCTTCCGCTGTCCGCGATTTCGCTTCTGAAAAGGCGACCTCACGTGCCGCTGTTCCGCGACGTGACGAGAACTTCCACCGACATACCCCGAAACGCATCGGCCGGCCCCTCGAAACTTCCAGCTACCGGCATTGCCTGCCCAATGTTGCGCGCGACGGCGACAGGGATCAGATTAAAGCCGCCAACACTGCGGTTGGTTGGATCGAAAGTGATCCAGCCCGCGCCGGGCACATAAACTTCCGCCCAGGCATGGGTCGACCCCGGGTTGCCCGAGCTGCCGATTTGCTGATCCGGATTATAGAGATAGCCGGAGACTATCCGCGCCCCCAATCCCAGACAGCGCGCCGCTTCGGCGAAAAGGACCGCGAAATCCCTGCAGGATCCCCAGCCGCGTTCCAAAGTTTCGGTCGGCGATTGGGTCCCCTCGTCGTCCCGACTCTGATAATTGATCCATGCTGAAACGCCGGCGCAGAGGTCTTTGAGCAAGGCGAGAGTATTCGTTGGATTGCGGCTGACGAACGCGCGGGCCCAATCCCGCAGCCGCCCCGCCGGGTCCGGGTATTGTTGAATCGTCAGGGCGCCGAGGTCAGTCCATTCCCCGTCGGAGTATTGGAACGGAAAGAAAATAGCGGCGGCGGCGATGTCGAAGACCGGCCAAGCGACGGCCCCGAGTTCGAGTTCCGCGACGCTGTCGATCGAGAGATTGTCGGCCATGGTCTGAAAAGTGGCGATCGCTACGGCATTGCCGAAGACATCCTGCGCCCAGCTCACCCCCGCGGCAGGAGCCACGGTCACCTTGCTCGAAATCAGACGAAGATCGCGGCTCTCACGCGGGCGAAGCATCAAACGGTGCGGTCCGAAGCTGACCGGTTGAGCATAGCGATAGATTGTTCTGTGGTGAATCCTGAGCGTGATCAAGGCATGCTCCCGACTGGGGCCGTCGCAAGCCCCGTCCGATAACGGACCAAGCTGACAATAATCTATATACAGCGGTTTACCCGCGCGCTCCTAAATCGGATCGCGGACCGGATCATCGACCTGGGTCAAATGGCGCCTACTGGGCGGCGATCCACCGGGCGATCCGCGGCCAATGTTCCTTCAGCGTGCGCGCTCCCATGAATAAGCCGATATGGCCGCCTGGCACGGTCGTCTGGACTATGCGGCTCTCTGGCGTTCCAAGATATTTTGCGGCGTCGAGCACCTGCTCCGGCGTCGTGATATCGTCGGCGGCCCCAGCCAACAGGTAAGCTGGGCAGGTGATATTTCGTAAGTTGAGCTTGCGGCCCAGACCGACGAATTCGCCTTTGGCGAGACGGTTTTCCTTGAAGAGCTGTGAGATCACCTGGAGGTACCATCGGCCCGGCAGGTCGATCGGGTTTTCATACCAGCTGTTGAACGTCTCCTCCTTGGCCAAATAGACCGGGTCGTCGATGTGCTCGTAAAGATCGATATGGTCCTGGATATAATGCTGTTCCGGGCTCATGTTCTTCCAGCCTTGCAACATGAACTTACCCTTCATCAGGCCGTCGCCAAGCGCCACCAACTCCTGGTAAAATGCGATGGGAATTTGATGCGCCATCCGCTTGATCGCCCCATCGCCGGCGTCCGTGTCGATGGGCGCGCCAGCGAGCACGAGCGAGTTCACTTTCTCGGGAAAGCGCGCCGCGATCATCGCTGACATCCAACCGCCCTGGCAAAGTCCGACAAGATTTACGCGGCCGCCGAGATCGTCGATCGCAACTACAACCTCGGCGAGGTAGTTGTCGATTTCCAAATCCTTCATATCATCGGCAGCCGACTTCCAATCGGTCAGCGCCACATGACCGACGCCGTTGGCCAAGAGAGTCTGCACCAGACTCTGACCATCATGGTAGTCGGCGATCATCGCCGTGTGGCCAGCATGGGGCGCGTCGATAAGCGTCGGAACCCCGCCTGGCTGTCCATACTCACGCAGCGCCATTGTCCGCAGATCGAGGCGCAGTTGGTTTGGCGTCGCAAGAACGGGTCGCGGTTCGTCATGGATCTTGATCTCCTCCCCCACGAATTTGAGGTTCTTCGCGTATGACTCGACGCCGTCCTCAAACATCGTCATGGCCATCGCCATTGGCCAGAACGCCGGGACGCTCGGCAACGGTACGCCTGCGGACTTAATCGACGATTCTTTCGGCATGGCTGATCCTTATATTCCCACTGCATCCACATGGCTTCGCGGGCGTCGTGCTGGCGCCGGCGCTTTCCGGAATCCAATTCGCCATCATTGCGCTGACCGGCTTGACCCTGCTGATCGGCGTCGCGAAGAAGAACGCGATCCTGACGATCGACTTGGCGCCGCCGGCGCGAAGAGGAGATGGAACGGATCCCCGCGAGGCGATCTTCCATGCCGTCATAGCAAGATTTCGTCCAATCATGATGACGGCGGCGGCGACGTTGCTCGGGGCGCCGCCGTTATGTTTTTGCTTCGGCGAAGGGGACGAGCCGCGCCAGCCGCTTGGCGTTTCTATCGTGGGCAGGCCGGCCGTTAGTCAGGCGCTGACGTTGTACACCATTCCAATTGTCTGTCTGTATCTGAATCGCCTGCGATTGCGCATCTCGCGCGCGGCGCGGGGTCGAGCGCGATCACGTTGAAGGGCCTAGCCCGTCTTATTCACCGGGG
>PLZT01000471.1 GCA_003152255.1 Methylocystaceae bacterium
AGGCAGGGAACGAGGATCGATGGCGACAGCAGCAGGATTTCCGCGCGCGCGGCGGCGTCGTCCGGATCGACCGCGATCTCCTCGAACTCGATGCCGGAGAGTTTGGCCATCAGCCATCCGCGTAGGGACCATGAGGAATAGTTCTTGCTGCTAATGGTGAGCGTCGTCGGCTGCATTGCTGGAACCCGCTAATCCCTGGATAATTCGCTAAAACGGAGCAAATGACGTGCCATCGAAAATCAGTCGTGGCATGAGCCTTGCTGCAAATCAATCGGCCCCAAAGGAAAGTCTCGCGACGGCATGATGTACGACGCTTATCAACGCTACGCCGATTTGAGCCATCCGGCTCGCACGCTGGCCTTGAGCAGCGAACGCATTCTTCAACTATGGAGCACGATGCAATTCGCCTCGCCGCTGCGGCGCATGGCGGCCTATTACGAACTTGTGGCGCTTTCGGGCTTCACCCATACGAGGCCGGACTACAAGATCGGGCCTATCGCGGCGCACGGCGGCGATCTCGCGGACGTCGCGGAGAAAGCGGTGCTGAGCACGCCATTTTGCACGCTGTTGCGCTTTTCGCGCGAGGGCGGCGAGAATGAGCCGCGCGTGCTGCTTGTCGCGCCGATGTCCGGTCATTTCGCGACGCTCTTGCGAGGCACGATCCGCACGCTGCTACGCGACCACGTGGTCTATGTGACGGATTGGCGCAACAGCCGCGACATCCCGATGGATAAAGGCGTTTTCGGCCTCGACGACTTTGTCCAGCACCTCATCGATTTCATCAAATTCATGGGGCCAGCGTCACATGTCGTCGCCGTGTGCCAGCCCGTCGTGGCGGCGCTCGCCGCCGTCGCCGTGATGGCGCAAAACAACGACCCCGATCAACCCGCCAGCCTGACGCTGATGGCGGGGCCGATCGACACGAGCGTCTCGCCAACGAAAGTCAATGAACTCGCCACGTCAAAGCCGATCGAATGGTTTCGCGAGAAGCTGATCGGCGTCGTGCCGCGATCGCTTCCAGGCGCCGGGCGGCGCGTCTATCCGGGCTTTCTCCAGCTCGCCGCCTTCATGAGCATGAACATCGATCGCCATTCGAAAGCCTTCGTCGATCTATTTAAAAGCCGCCTCGAAGGGGATTTCGAGAAGGCGGATCAGATCCGCGCCTTCTACGAGGAATATTTCGCGATCATGGACCTCGACGCGGAATTCTATCTCCAAACCATCGATATCATATTCCAGAAAAACGCCCTTTCCGGAGGCAAATTGCTCTTTAAAGGGCAGCCTGTGACGCCCGGGGCGATCAAGAAGACATTTCTGCTGACGGTCGAAGGCGAGAAGGACGACATCTGCGCCGTCGGCCAGACTCTCGCCGCGCAGGATCTGTGCGTTGGGCTGCGCCCCTATATGAAATCGCACCATATGCAGCCTGGCGTGGGCCATTACGGCGTTTTCAACGGGCGGCGCTGGGACAACCAGGTCTATCCGGTCGTGCGCGACCACATCCAGTCGAGCATCTGAGCGGCGCGGCGTCACTCATTGACTGGATCAGGAACCCGCGGCGCGGGCGCTCGCCAGGTCGAAGCTACCGCCGCCGCCCAGACTGCTTTGCCAAAAAGCCCCTTTGTTGGTTAGATGTCCGCCGGTTCACGCCGGAATTCCAGCCACGGACCGCGACTCCGCGACGGAACATGGCAGGGAGATCATCGAGGCATGACCAAGGCGGGACTTAGGGCGATCTCTTGTCGCGCGCTCGGCGACGCCTCCGGGCGGCGTCACCGTGTGCCGCTCGTTATCGGCGTGACGGGGCATCGCGATCCGCCGGGCGAAGACATTGACGAGCTTAAACGCAGGGTTGGCCAAGTCTTCGACGGTATCGCCAAGGATTATCTTACCGCCGACGGCGCGACTCCAATCGTGGTTCTGTCATCGCTCGCGGAAGGCGCCGATCAATTGGTCGCGAGCGTCGCATTGGAGCGCGGCGCTATTCTCATCGCGCCATTGCCGATGCCTCTCGAAGAGTACCGCAAGGATTTTCAGTTCGGCCTTACGCCGAACGCGCTGAGCGAATTCGACCGGCTGCTGGAGCACGCCGCCGCGGCGCCGGAAATACCCCTCCTAAACGGCGCCACTATCGAAGCTCTCCGCGCCGACGCGGGGCGCCGCGCCATGCAGTATCGCGAAGCCGGTCTCTATATTGTTCGCCATTGCCAAATATTGCTGACGTTGTGGGACGGCGACGAGAGCGACGTCAAAACGGGCGGGACGGCCGAAATCGTGCGCCGTCAACGCGAGGGGGCGCCTCTTGCGAACGCGGCGTCGGTCCGCGCTTGCATCGACGGGACGGAGATCGGGCCGATTGTGACAATCGTCACGCCGCGCCGAAAATCCAGCGCGGGGAGCGTGAAGATCGCCACGAAGCCCTGGGGTCGCGCGCTAGCGGCGAGCGCTTCGGATACCGATGCGAAGCCGTGGCGCGATTTCGAAACCTGGATTCAATTAACGACGAGCTTCAACGCGGACGCGACGCGGCTTCTCCGGTCTAAAGAGGGAAAAGCGAAGATCGACCAAAGTTTCGACCGTCTTTTCGACGCGCCCGACGCGCCGGCGCTGGGCGCGAGCGCTCGCGCTTTGGCCGAAGCGCCGCTTTTTTGCTCGCTTTACACAATCGCCGACGCGTTGGCGCAAGAATATCAACAACGCTTTGCGCGCGTGTGGACCTGGCTTTTCAGTTTTGGCTTTCTGATGGTCGCGGCGCTGAGTTTCATCTCCAACGCGCCCTCCCACAAAATATATGCTCTTTGCGCCTATCAGGCGCTGATCGTCGGCTCGCTCGGCGTCTATTGGTTAGCGCGGCGGCGGCGACTCCAGGCGAAGTTTCTCGATTACCGCGCCTTGTCAGAGGCGCTGCGCGTCGCGATTTTCTGGAAAATCGCACGCGTCGATAAATCCGTGAGCGAAATTTATCCGATCTGCCAGTCGCCGGAACTCTCCTGGATCAAAAGCGCGCTTCTGTCGCTCGAATGTTTCGACGTCGAGAAACCGTCCGCCCGACGGCTCGACGATACACGCTATCGCATTTGCCGCGACCTTTGGGCCGGCGGACAACTTCATTACTTCAGTCGCCGCGGTAAGAGCCACGAACAAGTCGTCGCGCGGCGCAAGCGAGTGTCCATAGCCGCCATTGGCGTCGCGACCGCGGGAACCGGACTCGCCGCGCTCGCCGATTACCTCGGTTTCGATTGGCGCGGCCGCGCGCCGTTTAATGCCGCGGTGTTCGCGCCAATCGCGCTCGCGATGCTGCCGGCGGGCGCCGCCGCGCTAAAGGGGCACGCCGAACAATTGGGCCGAACCGCGCAGGCGCTTCAGTACGATCGGATGCGCTCGCTTTACGAACGCGCGCTGAGCGTTTTGCCGGCGTCGATCGATCGACTCGGCGAGGAAGCCGCGCGGGAAGTCTTTGTCGAACTCGGCCGCGAGGCGTTGCACGAAACAACTTCCTGGACCTCGATCTTCCGCCTGCGGCCGCTGCGCCCATTTTGATTGACGTGCATTGGGCTTTTGCATCATTCCACTCCTTCGAACCGGCGCCTGAAAGGTCAAGCTCCGTACTGCTCGTCGCTGACCGGCTCCATCCAGTCGACGGTCTTGCCGTCGAGTTTTTCCTGAATGGCGATATGCGTCATGGCCGTGGTCGGCGCGGCGCCATGCCAGTGCCTTTCGCCCGGCGGGATCCAGATCACGTCGCACGGACGAATCTCCTCCACGGGGCCGCCCTCGCGCTGAACTCGGCCGCACCCCGCGGTCACGATCAGCGTCTGGCCCAGTGGATGGGTGTGCCAGGCCGTGCGCGCGCCCGGCTCGAAAGTGACGCTGGCGCCGACGACACGCGCCGGATCGGGAGCGTCGAACAACGGGTCGACACGGACCATGCCGGTGAAATATTGGGGCGAACCCTTGCCGGAGGGCCGCGAGCCGATTCTCTTGACTTCCATGGTGGTCTCCTTTCGCGCCAAGGGCTTCGCGGGATTAGTCCCTCAGCGAGGCCATATCGATCACGAAGCGGTATTTCACGTCGCTCCTCAGCAGCCGCTCATAGGCTTCGTTGACGTCCCGCATCTTGATCACCTCGATGTCCGAGACGATCCCGTGCTTGCCGCAGAAATCGAACATCTCCTGCGTTTCGGCGATGCCGCCGATCAGCGAACCCGCGACGGATTTGCGGCCCATGATCATCGGAATGGTGTTCAGGGCCGGCTCGAGGCCGCCCAGATAGCCGACGAGGACCAGCGTCCCGTTGATCGTCAGAGTCGGCATGTACGGATTGACGTCGTGAATATACGGAACGGTATCGATGATCAGATCGAATTTGCCGATCACGCCAGCCATTTGCGATTCGCCGGCGGAGAGCACGATCTCGTCCGCGCCAAGCCGCCTCGCGTCTTGCGATTTGCCGGGCGAGCGGGTGAAGAGCGTGACATGCGCGCCCAGCGCTTTCGCCAGCTTGATCGCCATGTGCCCGAGCCCGCCAAGGCCGACGACGGCCACCTTGCTGTCCTCGCCGACGTTCCAATGCCGCAGGGGAGACCATGTGGTGATCCCCGCGCAGAGAAGCGGCGCCGCGGCCTTGAGATCCAGCCCCTCGGGGATCTTCACGACGAATCTTTCCTTCACGACGATGCGGTCGGAATAGCCGCCATAGGTCGGCGCGCCGTCCCGGTCGAGGGCGTTGTATGTGTAAGTCGATCCGCAGCGGCAGTATTGCTCCAGACCGCCTTCGCAGGCGTCGCATTTGAGGCAGGAGTCGACCATGCAGCCGACGCCGACGTGATCGCCCTGCCTGAAGCGGGTCACTTCCGGCCCAACGGCGACAACGCACCCGATGATTTCGTGTCCAGGGACCATGGGATAGATCGAGTTGCTCCAGTCGTTGCGCGCCTGATGCAGATCGGAATGGCAGACGCCGCAGTAGAGGATCTCGATCGTCACATCGTCGGGGCGCGGATCGCGGCGTTCGAACTGAAAAGGAACCAATGGCGACGTAGCCGAATGCGTCGCATAGCCGTGGGCTTTCATTGTCATCTGCGATTCTCCGATTAAACGCCAAGTTGGTTCATGGCCGCGAGGGATGGCGCGCGGGCGCTCCAAGGTCTCGAGGGCAAGGATAGTAGCTAGGCTCCCATGAGACTAGGGGGCGCGAATTCGTGCGCGTTCGTGAACAGTGCTCACTAATGTTTCGGGAACAGCGCGAACTTCGGCTTCGCGTCGCCCGCCGGCGTTATGACAACCGTCGCCGTGCGGCCGGCGATGAGTTTGACGCCGGCGGGCACGCTATCCAGCGCGATGCGCACCGGCATGCGCTGGGCGAGCCGCGCCCAACTAAACGTCGGATTCACATTGGCGAGCAGGCTGGCGCCGGAGCTGCGATCATGGTCTTCGATGCCGCCGGCTATACCCTCGACATGGCCGATAAGATCCGCGCTCTCCCCCATCAAATGCACGGCGGCGCGGTCGCCGATGTGGATCATCGAAAGCTTGGTCTCCTCGAAATAGCCGTCGACATGGAGACTGTCCGCGTCGATCAGCGCCGCGACGCCTTTGCCCGCCGTCACATAGACGCCCGGCCTTAGTTCGAAGTTCGTCATCGGGCCATTGACGGAAGCGCGCACCT
>PLZT01000602.1 GCA_003152255.1 Methylocystaceae bacterium
GGGAGATTGACGATATAGGCCTCGAAAACCAGGCCTATTTCCTCGAGCAGAATGTGTATGCCAGTCGAACAGGATCCTGGCGCCATATAGAATTTCATTAGGGCCCACGCTTTGATCCGCGATTGCGATGAGATTCTACTCTACTCAACAACGCAATTCGGGCGCCATTCTTTCGACGGGAATCCGCGACGGAGCCAGACGCGGCGGCGCGGCGCCGCTCCGTTGGGTTGGACGTGAAAAGCCGCGCGCGGGCGTATCCGAAAAGGTCGGATACGGATAAGTCCACGGTTTGCGTCGAGACCGAAAGCAAAACGAAATTGACGGCAAAGCCGTGAAATGCGCTGGGTTTAATTTAGCCTCATATAAAAGCGAGCATCGACGCTCCCGAGCGAACAAGTTTGTTCTCATCGCTTCAATCACGTCGCGAATCTGCGTTTATTGTCCGCTGGATACACTTTAAAATCCGAAAATAGTCGATTTTTTTCGTCGCATTCGTGGCCCGCATGTTGCGTTTTGTCGCCGGAAGCAATCTAGCGCCGTCGACGGTCGAAAAATCGGGAGGATAGCCTTGGCCAACGTGACTTTCTCATCACCCGTGCTTGCGCGCGACATCACCGTCTATGCGATCGCCGGCGATCGGGGCACGATTTTGGCTGTGGCCAAAGCTCATAAAATTCCCATTCCCTTCGATTGTCAGGATGGCGAATGCGGTTCCTGCCTCGTCGAGGTCAAGCATCTCAGCCCCGACGTCAAATACGGGATCGCCCTGACCGAGAAGGAAAAGGAGATTCTGCGGCAATTGGGAAAAATCACCAAGGCCGAGATCGAAAACGCCGAAGTCAACGATATGCCGCCGCGCTATCGGTTGGCCTGCCAATGTTTCGTGCGCAACGAGGACATCATTGTCACCTTCGAAGGCGACCAGACTCTTCCGGCGCAAGGCCCGCATATCACCCATGCCGCGAGCCGCTTCAAAGGCGGCATCGAGATCGCCACGGTCGACGAATTCCTCGGTTACGCCGTGAAGGTCGAAGAGGACGCCGCGATACATTTTGACGAACTCGCGACGACCATGGAGGGCTGCGGAAATCAGGAAGTCGCGCAACTATTTCGTCAGCTCGCCGGCTTTTCGCGCCTTCATCTTGCCGAGGCGAAGAAGCGCGCCGGCTNNGACCTCACCAAGGTCATTCCGCCCGACTACATATGGCCGAGTCACGCGACGCCCGAGCGCACCGAGCTTTGGGCCGCCGATCCCTCGCTGTCGCGGCTTGACGGCTTGAAGGCGGCTCTGCAAGGTGAGCGCCGGGGCTACGAGTTTTATCGCGCCGTGGTCGCGAAGACCAAGTCGCCGGAAATCGAGGCGATGGCCAAGGAGTTCGTCAAGGAAGAGGCGGAGCACGTCAAAATTCTCGAGGCCTGGATCACGCGCGAGGAATGGGCGGCCAAGAACGCGAAATCGCGCGAGAACGCCTGAGCGTCGTCCAACGAAGATTGCGAAGGGGGCGCCGCGAGGCGCGCCCCCTGCTTTTCCTTCACGCAACGCGATCAATTCACGAGGAGCTGAAAATGCAATCCGTCGAAGAATTTCTTGCTTACGCCATCAATGTCGAAACCGAGGCGGCCAGCCGCTTTGGGCAACTCGCCGACGCGATGGAAGCCTGCGGCAATCGTGACGTAGGCAAACTGTTTCGTCGGCTGTCGGACTACTCCAGACTGCATCTCGCCGATGCGCGCGCGCGGTCTGGCTTTCGCGAGATTCCAAAGATGAAGTCCGAAGATTTCATTTGCCGGGGTTGGAAAGCCCGGAGACGGCGGCGATTTGGGCCGCCGACCCTTTCATCGGCCGGGAACAGGCCCTGGAGATCGCGCTCGACGCTGAAACGGCGGGCTACGAATATTACAAGAACGTGCTTGAAACGACTTCCGACCCGGAAATCAAAGCGCTGGCGAAGGAGTTCGTGGAGGAGGAGGCCGGTCATGTCGCCGAACTCCAGAAATGGATCGCCGCGCATAAGGCGGGTCAATCCCTCCCCGCCGATTAGCGGCCGCATCGATCTTTCGCTAGATCGCATCCATCCCGCGCGGAGATTATTGAAACGGCGTTGACCTTGACGCGCTTACTTCCGTTTGTCTCTCTACGCGCCGATAGTCCGCGCCGCGCGGCCAATCAAAGAATGGTCGCCGCGCGGCGACGTCTCAGCCGAACTTGAACAGCACGCCATAACCGCCGCGCGGGTAGTTCCAAACAATGTCGCCGGACGGTTCGCACAAAATCCGGCAGGTGCCGCATTCCAGACAGCCGTCTGGCGTGATCTCGACTTGTCCCGCGCTATTTTCGGCGTAGCAGCCGGCGGGACACAGTGTTGTCATCGCCAAGAGATTTTTCGAGGGCTGGCTGTGCGGCTCGATAACGATATGTGGCTTGCCGGCATCCACGAGATACCGGTTCTGGAACAGTTTCTCTTCGACACGCGCTGGCTGTATGGACATGACCATTCTCCTGTCGCCATGGGATTGAATGCCCGGGGCGAGCCGGGCCGCTTTGTTAGCGCCAAGCGCGCGCCAAACGCACCGCGTCGCCGAACAGACCCGTCCAATTGCGTTCCTTTACGAACGCACGGATCGACGCCTTTTCCTTGTCGA
>PLZT01000037.1 GCA_003152255.1 Methylocystaceae bacterium
CCGTGATCGTCTCGCAACGCTTACACGACGGACGCATTTGCTTGTCGAACAACGCCGCCGAAAGAGCCCTGCGCGGGATCGCGATCGGAAGAGGCGTGTGGAACTTCGCCGGCTCGGGCGAGGGCGGCCGCCCCCGCCGCCGCAAGCGAAAACCCCGCAGAAACCATCGCTGCCTGACGAACCCGACATTCCTGCCAGACCTGGCCCGGCGGCTTTGGTCGGATGATTATGGCTGGTCTCAAGGCGGGGAAGCCAAAAAAGGCTGCCGCTTCAGTTGTGAACGAACAGCACCTTGTCTACCTTGCCGATCTTTATATTCCGGTTGGCTGCAACAAGGTCCTCAAAGTAGGTCGCGTCGCCGTTATGTGTCTTGTCACGAAATCCAACCTGTTTTGCGAGTTTGGTGCGGGCGATGAAGCAGCCGATGTCCACGAAAAGGCGTTTGGGCTGCGTGATTAGCACGTTGTAGCTTGGCTTACCGTGGATGTCATAATTGTGGATCATATCGCAAAGCACGACGTCGAGCCCATCGCTGTCGATCTTGTTGAACATGTGCTCCAGAAACGGAGGGGCATAGTAATTATCGTCATTGGTGAGCAGGATGAACTCTGATTGGCACTGTTCAATCGCCATCTGGCGCAGAGAATGCCCGTAGTCGTTGAATCTCTTTTCGGTAAACAAAAAGTCAAAGCGCTCAGGATATGTCGCCTTTAATCGTGTTAGCAACGCCTGCATCTCGACGTCCTCCCCATCGTGAATAACAACGAGTCGGAAATCGCGATATGTTTGACACATTAGCGAGTATACCAGAACCAGAATAGTGTCGTAGCGCTTATAGGCAACGCAATAGATCGCGAGTCTTGGTTCATTGGATGCGCGTTTCTCGCTAATCTCAGCGATAAGCTCTCGGCTATAGGTGCTATAATTCAAAAATTCCTCTAATTCAGTTAGGTCGATCTTAAGGGGGTTGCGCTCGATTAATTCCGTCTTGACAATACCGCAGTGGTCTAGGAGGAAATCCCACATAAAATGCGTTGGATTCAACGTGTCACCGGCATTGATATCGACCGTCCCGCCGGAGCCCATTGCATTAGCTTGCGCATCAGGATTCGTATGTAAATACCCGCACTTAATAGCTCGACGGACGGCGCAAAGCCTCTGCCTATCGGTCGGCTCGTAAACGGCCGATATCGTGAATCCTTTTTCCATGAAATAGCGAGACATGTCGATCTCGTACCTGTCAATAACCTCTTGCCGCTCAGATGTTGGGGTCAAATCTGCCCACCAATCAGCGAACGCTTTTGACGTAACCACCTTTCTTGAAAAGGAAATGAAATAAGATTGAGCGTGCCGCGACCGCTCGTTACTCGCCGTAAGCGCGACTATATCAGCATCCTCCGAATCCAGTTTGCTGATAACTGCGGAGCACAGTCGTGCATGGTCAAGTATTATAAACGAGCTATTCAAAATTATCAGGTGATCTAAGGACTCTATGTCCCCAATCTCGCCAATGCCGTTCCTATATGACTCAAAATCATAGCCAATGTTAGCCAGACGTAGCACTTTCATCTTCTGCGGTAGACTATTAGAAGACTCAATGGTTAGATTTGTCGAGACGAAAACGCTGGCACTTGGATCCGACGGAAACGCGTTCAAGAAAGCAATAAGGCCCTTAGAAATGACTCCCTTACTATGAAAATGTGCCACGACGATCCCGATTTTTCGTTCGCGGCACCGGGCTACCCAGGAGTCAACGTTTTGAGAATGGGGCGTCTTGGCGGGGGGGGGAGGGCATAGGCAGCTGGCTCGGTTTGTTTGAACAGTCGATTGGCTCGGGTTTATCATCAACCAGTTTTTGTACGGAGGCGGCCATTCGTCGGTGGACAGGACTGCTTCAGTCAATAGCATGGTGAGATATATGCGGCCATCGTTTTGTCGTCGCCAATTCATTTCAGTCCCGCCTGCTCCTTCGCCGTACTATCGCAGGCTCCCGCTTCTATCAACTCAATCCACTCCTCGATTGAATATTGCCAATCGAACTTGCGCGCGGCGTCCTGAATTGAGTGGCATTTGCGAACATATTCTCTTGGATTATCCTTGTAATACAATAGCGTATCCGCAGCAAACGCTTTGAATTTTTCTGGCTCAATCGGCGCCAAGATGCCCGCGCCTTCATAAGCTTTGCGGGGAAAATGGCCAACCGGCGTGCCTATGACGAGTCGACCGGCGGCAGCCGCTTCAATAACAGGCAGCGGGCCAGACTCGGTAATGGAGGTCACCAAGACAGCGCCCACCTCGCGATAGAAGTCCGGCATGTCGTGAAAGGATATCTGTTCGCCGGTCCAACCCGCCACCTTGAAAGGCAAGCCTGCCGCTTTTGCCGACGCCTCCGCCAATGCGCCGCGTTTCCATTCGACCCCGAAGGTCTCGACGGCGAGAGATGAAGCATATCCGACCGTGGCCAGTCGCTCGGAAACATCGCTATGGAACTCGGAATAATCCACTGCGATCGACGCCACCATCGGGATTCTTTTCACGCCGCGCGTTATTGACGCACAGTAGAGAAATTCGCTCACCACACCGTAACTTGCAAACCTCTCGAACACCTCGATGCCCTTTTTCTCAATCAGCATCCTAATGTCGAACTCCGAATGAGACACGGCGATGATTTTTTCATACGGAACGCAATATTCATCGACCAGCAGGTGCACGCCGTCGAGCGCGGTCATAAAAACATCGTAATATGGACCAAACTTTTGAAAATAGTCCCTATGGTTCACCTGCCAGTCTAATATATCGACAATGTAACCATATTCGTGAAGATATCTACAAAGATCATAATAAACGCGCCCATGAGACCACTTCGTGTAGCCGTAGACGAGCACCTTTTTGGCTTTCGGCGTTAGATTCGTGGCGACCCTGATGAGCGGGTGGACAATGTAGCTCTTAATGTCTCTTCGGTTGAAGCGCTGCTCTTGCTTGTTCCAGCCTTGCGGGCCGCCCTCGACCGCGAGGCCGCACCAGCTTTCGGAGGCCAGGAAGAGTTCCCACGTGCGGCAATCGGGCGCCGCAAGCGTTATCCGTCCGTCCGGAACAGCCGACAAGAACAGGTCTCCCGACCGGAACGCGATGAGGCCGCGCTCGAGAGCAATGAGCTCGAGCACGGTCTCCTTCACGCCGTCGCAATCCGTCTTCGGAGGAGAATAGCCCCGGTCCGCCTCGCAACGGATCGGCTCGCGCCCGTTCGCCGCATCGTAGGTCAGGCGGCCCCTTGGATAGGCGCCCATGAGATTGCGATCGAGCACAAAGAATGCGTTGGCGGGGCTGCTGTCCACTGGCCCGTGACGTAACTCGCGAGAGACGGGATCGACATAAAGGACCGTGCCGAACGCCGTGAACACGCGGGCGGGAGTATCCGTGACGGCGTCAATCATTTTTCCACTTCCATTGTCGCACGTTGATTTGCGAAGGCGTCGAGATTGCTTCGCAGCCGCGCCTGTTGCTCAGCTGGGGCCAGCGCCAAAGCCTTTTCTCCCCATTTCAATGCGCGATCGAGCACGTTGAGCCGCCACGCGGCGACGGCGCCCAGATCGTATAGGCGAAACCCCCAGCAATGGCCGTCGTCGAGATAGCTGCCGGTGCGCCGGGTCTTCTCGATCCCGTTGACGCAAGCCCAGAAGAGGTTCGCCCAGTCGCCCTGACCGTGCAACTCTTCGGCGATATCGAGCCAGATTTCGCGCCGGTGGGGGGCTTCGACCCGCGCCCGGTCGAGCCAGTACATCTTCTTCTCGTCGCGATTTAGCCTGGCGAGATATCTCATCGCCTCCGAACGCTCCTCGGGCCATGTGCTGGAGGGCAGAGCGAGATATTTCTCGAACATGCCGATGGCTTGATCGTTCTGGTTCGCCCACATGTATTCTCGGCCGAGCCAAAAACAGATTTGAGCGTCGTTCGGATCCTCTTTATGCGCTAACGCCATCAACGGCAGATATTGCTTACGCGTCGACTTGTCGTGATCCTGCACATGGTAGATTACGATATCGGCGCAGTCGCGCGTCACCTCACTTTCGCCGGCGTATGACAAGGCCTCATGAACCGGCCGCTTGAAACGGTATCCCCACCGACCGTGGAAGTTTTTCACCGAAAATGAACTTAGCGCCGCCGTATCCTCGACGCTGTGTTTCAACACCTTGCGGCACCAAACCGCTGTCGTCTCGGGAGTCCATGTCGCCTCCAGCTTTGGCCGCCAGTCGGGAGCGAGATACTCATCCATATCCATCGTCAGGCAAATGTCGGTATCGGATGGTATAAGCGCCATTGCAGCGTTGCGTGCATCGTCGAATCGCCATGGCCGAATCGCGATTCGAAAAACGGCCACGCCAGCCTGCGTCAATCGTTCGACAGTGTCGTCCGTGCTTCCGGTGTCCGCGACAATCCGATAATCGGCGTCGGCCGCCGAGTTCGCCCAGCGCTCCGCATGGGCGCCCTCGTTCAACGCGATGCTATAAACCGCGACCTTCAATGACAGCCTCCCATTTTGCTTCGAGTAACCCCTGTCCGAATGTCATCTCATTCAATTGACAAACCCGCTTCCCCCGCATTTGCGAATAGCGACAAAGCCGCTGAGCAGATTTGAGCGCTCCAATTCATAATGGCTGTCGAAAAACAGGATTTCCTGTATTTCGTCGGCGAGCGCGCTGAGCCCCAACGGGTCGGCGGATCGTGTCGAACCATGCTGTTGGATTTCTCGAAGCAACGTTTTTGTTTGCGCGATCCTCTCGTCGTCCTCGCCGGGCGGTTGCCAATCCAGAGCTTGGATGAAATACCATCCACCCTTCTCCAACAGCGGGAAGAATTCCAGCAGCGTGAGTTGCTGATCAAAGGAGGCGTGACTTCCGTCGTCAATGACGACATCCAATGAGGCCGCTCCAAGTTTCGCCGCGATGGCGCGCAGTTCTTCCTTCTTCGACTGATCGCACGCGAAGGACGTAAACCTCTCGCTATCAAACCTCGAAAAATTGTCCCGGTCGACGCCGATCACATGGCCGAATGGAAAGTAACTCCGCCAAAGGCCAATTGGCGACGTCTCCGCGGAGCTGTCCCGCGAAAGGCCACGGCAGAGTCCGATCTCCAGCAGCCGCCGCAGCGAAAAGCGTCGGCTCGAAAGCAAGCGATCGAAAATTCTGGCGTAGAAGTGACGGTTGCCCGAGCGCCGATTCTTATCGGTGTCGTAGCGATCAGCGAGGCTGGCGAGAGGCGGGAAGCGGTCGGGCGGATCCGATAGGCGCGAAATCAGCGAGTCGCCTTCGCGGTTATGCTGATTGGTCTTGGCGTTCCATAGATGCACGCCGAAAACGCGCTCGTCGTTCAGATAGGGCGCCACCTCGCCGAT